>JANOGZ010000373.1:0-1763 GCA_031406255.1 Pyrinomonadaceae bacterium
AACGTCTCGCGGATCCGGCGCTGGTATGCGGCGAGACCGGCGGCGGAAAATTCTTCCATGTTTTTGGTCGAGCTGCGCACCTCGACCTGAAACACGATGGCCAGATCACGATCCGCGCCGAGCCGTTCGAGATGGAGCAGCGCGATGCGGCGCAGCTTCTCTCGGGCATCCGTGACCTCCGCCAGCTCCGTCCGGCATTCGGTAATTGCCTGGCTCACACTGCGATCAAAAATCGAATGAAGGATCTCTTCTTTGCTCTTGAAGTAGAGATAGACCGTGCCATCGGCGACGCCGGCGACGCTCGCGATATCAGCGACCTTCGAGTTGAAGTAGCCGTTGCGCGCGAAGACATGCGTCGCGGCGCGTAAGATGGCTTCGCGTTTATCGGCGACCGGCGGGCGCACCGGCGAGAGGGAACGTGCGGAACGCATCAGGACAACTATAACCCCGTTTCACTGGTAAATTATCGGTTCCGGCGTCACTGAATGAATGACCATTCAGCGAGTCGCCCCTAGCCTACCCTTGCTCGCGCCTTTTATGCAACTTGACCCGGTCTCCGGAGGCTTTTCCTCAGGAACGCGCGACGCCCGCCGGCTGATCATTCTCGACCGCCGCTTCGCCTTCAATAAGATAATTATTATCTGCCGACTGGACGCGAAGCGCGCCGCCGCGGAAGTTGAGATCGCGTTGTGGGAAGGGAATCTCGATCTTCTCTTCGTTGAAATATCTGTGGAAGATATGGAAGCGGGAACCCTATATATCGGCAGGAGAGGCCGCTCGCTTCTGAAGACGAAATTCTGTTCCTGCCGCAGATTTCATCGCAAGAGCCTTGACGCGCAGGATATCTTTTCGAGTATCGTCATTTCACTGCCCCGACCCTCTGAAGCAATCTAACGATGCCTGTGTAGCCGTTTCCTGCCGCCGGCCTCGCGCTTGTCGGAGCGGATTCCGCGCACACCTCCGCGCGATGGTTCAGCAAAGCCTTCATCATCGCGCCATCGCCTCCTGAGGCAGCAAGCGATAAAGCTGTATCACCGTCGTTAGTTCTGGCGTTCACGTCCGCGCGATTGTGCAGCAACGCATTCACGGTCTCGACGTGCCGGTTAATGACGGCAAGCATCAGCGCCGTGCGACCCATACCGTCCGGTGCATTGATGTCTGCGCCTAACTTCATCAAGGCCCTGACTTTCTTCGTGTCTCCTTCGAGCGCCGCGCTCATGAGAGCCGTCTGCTCCTCTTGGTCGGTTGCCAAAAGACTTGTCAACGTATGTCGCATGATTTCCCCCTTGTCTGCGATGGAAGGTCAATTCGCTTCTGGTTCACGCGCTGGTGTTACCCTGACTCAGGTGATGCACCGGCGTTGTGCTCACCATTCGCGCTGCCTTCTTGCCGCCAAATGTTATCGCTGTTCTGCCGGTCGGCTGAATACGGCAGTGGAGATAGTGCCGCCGTTAATCAACCGGAGGCGGCCGTCGCCGCCCCCGATCTCTTCCGGTTCAGGTCAGCCGCATCTCCTTCATCTCCGGGCAGAGTTGCCAGTGTCGAGACTTCGGAGGAACGTGATGACATCCGCGCGCTGCCTCGTATCGGAGAGGTAGAAGGGGTGCGGGGCCGTGGGGCCACGCCTCGGATCAAACAGATCGTTCAGGCTTCGTACCGTGTCATCGTGCAGGAACACAGGCTTGCGCGCGACCGTCACCGCGTCCTTCTTGTTGCGCACGAAGCCCGGGTACATGCCGTCAAACGTCTTGAGGTGCTTGAGC
>JANOGZ010000394.1:0-1623 GCA_031406255.1 Pyrinomonadaceae bacterium
CTCTCTTTTTCTCAAGCCCGGCAATCTAATTCTTATAGGTTCGGGCTGCGCGGGAACTTGACGTAGGGCAATCGCGCGTTGCGGAAGATGATTTGATCGGACCTAATTGCGGCCGGAGCGAAGAAGCCCGAGGCACCGCCCGAATCAATGATGTCATCCTGATCGATACCGTCGCCGCTGATCCCGATCGCGCCAACAAGCTCGCCGTTTTTGTACAGGGGTTGGCCGCCGGCGAAGATTTGCAGGCCGCTTCGAAGAAGCGGAATACTCTCAACGCACCGCCCCGGGTCTCCCCCGTTGTGCCCCTGAACAATATCATCGCGGACCAAATCGAGTTGCATACCGACGTTGAAGACGCTCCACTCGTCAGCAGGAACACCGGGCTGGGTCGGTGGGCCGTCCTCTGTGCTGAACGGGCCGGCCGGAGTTTTAATGATGCCCGCCGGATAATCCGGACGGTGTAATTCTCCCTCTGCGCGGGAACTAAAGGCGAAGCTGCCGTCGAGCCTGATGCCATCCGCGGCAGCGCGATCCACGTATTTGCCCATCCCCGCGCCGCGCAGCAACGCGCCGGCGTCCGGCCTGGTGAAGAGTAACGCCGAACGCGCCTTCTGTGACGACACGTCGAAACCGAACACGGGCGCATCCTGCGTGCGGAAGATGCCGAGCACATCGCCGTTAAAGTCAACCACCGTGATATTGACGCGCGCCGGACTGCCGAGCGGCCGACGAATCGCGGCGCGGGTGATGTCCGCTTGCCGCGCAGCCTGACCGAGGATTCTCGACACCTCCGCTGCCGTCAGCCTGTTTGCCGAAGTCGAGGTGCTACCCACCGGCGGGAAGAAACGGGTGCTGGCTGTTCCGGTTGAGCCGCCAATTGAAGCGGGCACGAAATCCGACGGCTGGAGATCGGTAATCGGAGAGATGACCGTGCCGGGTAAGCTGGCAAACGGTATCGTCGCGGGCCGCGGCGCATCCGCATCCTTGACGTTGACGTATTGAAGCTGGATGCCGTTCACGAGGATATTGTCGCCCTGAATATCTGGCGGAGGCGTGTAGCCGCGCTGCGCCGCGATGGCAATGATTTCCTCGAAAGGTTTATCGTTGTCGCTCGGGTCAAAGTCAATCGTGTAGGTGCCATTGCCCTCGACCGAAACTCCGCCGGAGGGTATGAAACGATTTTTGTAAAGAGGGACGGCCCCGGGGTCGCCTGAAAGACCAAGCGGTAATCTTCCCGGAGCTGACTTAACGTCGGTGCAACGCAGCGAAGAGAACTGCACCCCGTAGAGCGGTCCGGGAGGCATGTTGTCGACCTGCCGGCCGTCCACGAATGCCGGAATGTTTTTCTGAATGATAAACGCTGCGGTTCGCGGGGTGAAAGCGTTTCCGAAGGTGCTGAAATATGAGGCGGTGGCGGCTTTCGAGATCGCCGCATCCGTCACGGACACAACGGCTCCCTCTAATCCCCCGTTTTTTCCGCCCCCGGTGACCCGTGTCGTTGTCGGCGCTCCGGTCATCTGGAAGATGCCCCGAACGTTGCCCTCGCGATCGGTAACCGCTATCGTCACCGCACGGTTCAAGGCAAGGGCGGCTGACGCCCCCTGCGCGATAATTTGACGCACA
>JANOGZ010000395.1:0-3334 GCA_031406255.1 Pyrinomonadaceae bacterium
CGATGGCGGCCGGTGTCGGCTCAGAGGATGCCAATATCCTCTCAAGCAATGATGACTCGGCGATCACGGGATTGCGCTTCATCAGTAACTCCAGCCCCTATTTTCCGACCCAAAGGTAATGGGCTCAAACATGCAAAGAGAATGTTCACTCGTTAGTGATCTAATGCGTGAGAGTTCGGGGTGGGTGATTAATTTACCCGCCCCCTCATCTGACGTTGCGGGCGGCGGTGATGCTCATGCGTCACCGGCGATCGCCGACCGACCGGCCGCACGAGTCCTTCTGCGTGAGAAGATAAAGGCACGCCGGTTGGTCGTCGGAGAGGAGCCTCAGGTTATCGAGTTCCTGAATCTCCAGCCGCTCAAAAATGTGCAGATGGTCGGACTCCTCCGTGACCACGGGCTGGAGAGCCCATATTCTCGCGGCACGTTTTACGGTTGTTTCAGCGGCGGTTGCCTGGTCGGCGTTGCCCTCATCGGGCATCATGTTCTCTTAAGCGGAAGTCAGCAGGCGATCACCATTTTCGCGCGGATCGCCCGGCTCGTGCACAAGCAAGAGATCTACCTGGTGCTTGGCGAAGAGGATGTGGGGAGGAACTTTCATGGCATCATGTCACAATCGCTCAGCCACCCGAATGCCTGCCAGAGTCAATCGCAGCTCTTGTTCGTCCTGACCGGAGTTGTTGGAGCGGTCGAAGAGATAAAGGGCCTGCGTTTAGCCGAAGCACAGGAAGCGGATGAGGTGGCTCAGCTCCACGCGGCGGCCTGTCTTGAACAGCTTGGAGTAGACCCGTCGCTGGATGATCCGCTCGGCTTCCGCCAGCGCGTCCGCGCACGGATTGAAATGGGGCGCACGTGGATTCTCCGCGATCGCCATCAACAAATCATCTTCAAAACCGAAATTGCCAACAAAACCGATCAAATCGCCTACCTTGAGGCGGTGTGGACCAAACCCGAAGTGCGTAGTAATGGAATCGGTCATCAGGCGCTCAGGGATTTGTGTCAGCGACTTCTGAAACAGCATCAGGTGGTGAGCCTGTTTGTGGATGCGGAAGAACATCGGCGGATCTCATTCTATCGAAGCATAGGATTCGAGATGCTCGCGCCTTACCGCGTGATCCGTTACTACCATTCGTCATCCCACCGGTCGAGCGGGCGTAAAATTTCTCCTCTTCGCTGAGGCCGTAACGAACGAAATGCCACGACGCCGGGGAGGGCGCGGGCACTTCACCGGCAGAGTTACCTTCCACGTGGCGAGCAAATATCATCGAGTAGATTAAACGCCCCAAACAACGGTTCACCGGGTTGTCAGTATGGAAGCTGTAGGTCAAAAGTCGTCGGCCACGCCGTTTATCTGGTCGATCATCGGGTTCGGCCTCGTGGCCTGCCTTTTCTCTGGCTACCGCTTGCCTGTCGCGCAACTCGATGCCCGCTATCTGCTGATAGCCATCATCACGGTCTGTGTCGGTCCCCGTCTCAGCGTCAAAATCCCACGTGTCAAAGGAGAGATCACGGTCTCTGAGACACTGGTCTTCCTCACGATGCTCCTGTTTGATGGCGAGGCGGCCATTCTCCTGTCGCTCGTCGAAGCGTTCTGCACCTCTTTACGCTACTGCAAAAAAACCCTTCACCATCTATTCAATGCGACCGCGGTCGCCTTATCGTACTTCATCACCGTCTGGGTGCTCCGCTTCGGTTTCGGATCCGTCCTGTTTTTATCAAGCGGCGCCCGCTCCGCCACGTTCATCTTAGCCATCTGCGTTATGGCATTCGTCCAATACGTGACGAACTCCGGCCTCGTCGCGACGTGTGTCGCGCTCCGGGCCAATCAGCCGATCTGGCAGACATGGCGGAAAAGCTTCCTTTTCACGTCGATCACCTATTTTGCAGGCGCCTCCGCCGCCGCCATTATCGTCGGGCTCATCGCCGAGGTCGGCTTTTACGTTGTCACGGCGACCATCCCGATCATCGCGATCGTCTATTTCACCTACTACTTTTACCTGAAGAACGACGAAGCTAAAACGGCGCAGGTCGAACAGGCGGAGCGCCACGTCGAAGAGCTCTCCCTTCACATCGCCGAACAGGAACGGATCAGCAGGGCCCTGAGGGAAAGCGAAGAGCACTTCCGCAATGCGTTCGGTTATGCCTCGATTGGAATGGCCCTGGTCGCACTTGACGGTCGCTGGCTCCAGGTTAATCGATCGTTGTGTGGGATTGTCGGCTACACGGAGGCAGAACTGCTGGCGACCAAATTCCAAACGATCACCCATACGGATGATCTCGGGCCCCTTCTTATCAATAACCATCGTCTGCTTGAAGGGCAGATCCAGACGTACCAGATCGAGCAGCGATACGTTCACAAAGAAGGCCAGGAGATATGGGTTTCGGTGGGCGTCTCGATGATTCGCGGCGGGGAGGGGCAGCTCCAGCATCTGATCTTCCAGATTCAGGATATTACCGATCGAAAGCAGGCCGAGCAGCGGTTACTCCACAGCGCTTTTCACGACGCATTGACGGACCTGCCGAACCGCGCCCTGTTCATGGATCATCTGAGGCATTCGCTCGAGCAGACGCAGCGGGACGCCAGACGGCTGTTCGCCGTCCTCTTCCTGGACTTCGACCGGTTCAAGGTGGTCAATGACAGCCTCGGGCATATGACGGGAGACCTGTTACTCATCGGGATAGCAAAACGATTGAAGGACTGCCTCCGGCCGGTCGATGTGGTCGCCCGTCTCGGAGGGGATGAATTTACTATCCTTGTTGACGATATCGATGACCTCCAGGAGGCGACCAGAGTCGCTGAGCGCATCAAAAACGTCTTCACCCAGCCCTTTAATCTTAACGGTCATGAAGTGTTTACGACCGTTAGCATTGGCATCACCCTGAGCGCGATCGGCTATGATCGACCGGAGGACGTGCTCCGCGATGCTGATACGGCGATGTATCGCGCTAAATCGCTCGGCAAGATGCGGCATGAGGTCTTCATCCCAACCATGCACTCCAGCGCGATGAATCTCCTGCAACTGGAGACGGACTTGCGGCGTGCCATCGAGCGCGAGGAATTCCTCATTCACTACCAGCCGATCGTTTCGTTGGACACAAGAATGCTGTGTGGCTTCGAGGCTTTAGTGCGCTGGGAGCACCCGGAACGGGGCCTCATCCCCCCCGAACAGTTTATCCCGCTCGCGGAAGAGACGGGACTCATCATTCCGATCGGCCAGTGGGTGCTTCGTGAAGCGTGCCGCCAGATGTATCAATGGCAACAGCAATGCCCGGCCGCCCGGCCTTTTGCCGTCAGTGTTAACCTCTCAAGCAAGCAGTTCGTGCAGGCTGATCT
>JANOGZ010000404.1:0-1407 GCA_031406255.1 Pyrinomonadaceae bacterium
CTTAAATCCACTAGGATTGGTATACAAATAGTTTTGGAGATGCTGCTCATTAGGATAAGGGTTTAGGGCAGGGGTGAGCGTGAGATTCGATGCTATTTTCAACTGTTTAGGATCAACATCTAATGTGGGATTAATATGTGCTGAGAAACATCCGCTGGCAATATCTGGCCAACCTGACTTATCACGAAATGCACTGCTCTTATGGGCTTGCAGGTACGGATTACTGAGGCAGGAAAGCAGCACCGTTATAACAATCATTGTTGGCATGTTGGAACTACCTTTCTTCAAATCTCCGTGAGATTAAGTAAAATACTTACGTACCAAATAAGCAAGGGCCTAACGCCGGAATTGAGCGGCGGCGGGCGAACACACGCAATACGGAAAGGACAACACAACATGAGAAGCACGCTATCCCGCCGTCCGCTCGAATGACTTGTTAGCCGCGTCGTCATCCGAAGGGAAGCGGTTTGCCTTCACGCAACGTCGGTGAGACGCAGAGCGTCTTTGTTTTCAATCTTTGGTTTCTTCTTTCGATTGTCATAAGTCCAACCAAGTTTCGTATCTGGAAAATCATGCAGTAAAAGACCGTTGACATGTCTTCTTGAACAGTGAACAGAGCCGTCCGGTCGTGCGATACAAGCCGTTGAAAATGAATATCGAGCCGATGAATTGGAAGCCGAAATCCACATTTGATTGTCCGTTGCGCGTGTGCGAATTTGAGCTAATGTCAATTCCTGAAAAAGCGGTTTAGGTTTTCCCGAAACATTGTGGCAAGAATGAAAAATTACTTGCACGCCTTTTTTTCGGTATGCCTCAAATAAGTCGGGAAAGCAAGCCTCATAACAAATCAAAAATCCGCACTTCATACCGTTGATAGTGGCGACTAAAAAGTCATTTCCGGGTGTATACCAAGCGGATTCGCTCGACGTAAGTTGCTGCTTGTCGTATGTGCCGACGATTTGCCCCTTGTCGGAAATAATATAAATACAGTTCGCGGGTTTTTCGCTGTTCGCAATTTTTCGGCACGAACCCAACACCAGCCACAAACCAAGTTCGCCAGCCAAATTGCTAATCTCCTTTGTCTGCGCTTCAAGTTCCTGCCAATTGTTCGTGTTTGAAGGCGTGAAATCCGAACGTCCATAACCGGACAAAGCGGTTTCCGGGAAATGGATTGCGTGAGCCGCACCTTCGGCGGCTTTTTTCATAAATCGGCGGATAAATTTTGCATTGTTGGCAATATCGCAAGAAACAGGAAATTGGCAGGTTGCAATTCGGAGTTTCATATCAATCAAGAAGCGGCTAACATTCTAAGTATCTATCAAGATTGCAACATAATACCGTGATACGAGGTATTATGCAGCATCTATCGGTGAGCAGAAGCTTCTCGATCGAGTGCGTGATGAAGCC
>JANOGZ010000408.1:0-2541 GCA_031406255.1 Pyrinomonadaceae bacterium
CGGTGCGAACGCAATCAGCCTCTTCCGCCGTGTGTGATTTGCGCCCATGGCCCTTGTGTCCAATCTTTGCTCCGCCTCGATTCTTCTTATTCTCTTCTGTTGAATTGGCTTTGACGGGAACTTGCGACGACGGAGTAGATGAGCCGAAGAACCCTTCTTTATCCGCCCGCTTCTGTTTCGAGAGCTTTGTTCTGAGGCTGGCTATTTCTTCCTTCAAACGGTCAATCTCGCGCTGCTTCTCGAAGCAGCCTTGACAGGAGTTAACTGAGTAGTCGTGGCTCTTGGCTGGCTGATACATGCGCGTTCGCTCCACGCACTGCTCAATACGCCTCTCTTAGTCGGGTGTCAATACTTGCCCCCAATAACTGACCGATTGCCTTTCAGGGGAAGTCAATCTGGACACTGAATTCGATTCGTGGTAATAATATCTGGCTCAGACGCAACTGTTCGGCACACCTTACAAGTGTTTGGCGAAGCGGTACGTGAGTTATATCGACTTATATAATCACAGTAGCGCCTTCCTTTGCTGCCTTACCATTTTAACTCGGTAGATCGCCATAAACATCCAAAGGAGATTCCTCGTGAAGCGAAAAACTGACTTCCCCCTGCACAAGACTTCGATAATGTTGATATTTGCCTTGCTCATGTTAGCGCTTACCCTCCCCGGCGATTTTACCAGTGTGACAGCACAATCAGACAAGGGGGAAAAAACCAACAAGAAGCCGAAACAGTTCGGTTACCGCCCCGAATCAGTCTCCCACAACGCACCCGGAAAAATTCACCCGCTGACCGGCTCTAACAAGGGTCAGCCGCTGGACATCGTTATCGGGTTTATCAAGCAAAGCCGGCATAAATTTGGACTCGCCGAATCGGACTTGCTCGATTTGAAGGTGATGGATCAGTACACGAGCAGACATAACGGCGTCACCCACATTTATCTCAGGCAGCAGATCGCTGGTATCGAGGTCGTTGGAGCCGAGATGAGTTCCAACGTGACGAGGGACGGAAAGATCATCAACCTCAACAGCAGTTTCGTTAAAAGGCTGATCGCCGCCAGCCGTAGCAGCGCTTCTCTCTCTCCGGTTCAGGCGGTTGAAGTCGTCGCGCAGCACCTGGGGTTGACGATCACGGAACCGCTCCAGGCCCTCGAGTCGCAATCCGGGCCGCAACGCGAGACGACTTTCAGCAAGGGTGGAGTTTCTCTCGAGCCGATCCGCGTCAAGCTTGTTTACCAACCTGTAGCCGAGAACCAGGTGCGGCTGGCCTGGAGCGTCGAAGTGAGCGAGGTCGGCGGGCAGCACTGGAGGAACATCAGCGTTGATGCCGAGACGGCTGAGATTCTCGCCGGATACGACTACATCGATCAAGATAACTGGGGCAAGAATTTCGCTCCCGACGTGAAGCGGAACAGGAATTTTACGGCGCGCGCCACAGCGCCCGGCGCGTTGCCGCTGGCGGCGGCCCCCCTGGCGACCGTTAATGACGGATCGTCCTACAACGTTTACGCCTTCCCGCTGGAGAGCCCGAACGACGGCCTCAGCACGCAGGTGTTTAACCCCGCGGATGCGCTCGCTTCCCCCTTCGGGTGGCACGACACGAACGGCGTGACGGGCGCCGAGTTCACGAGAACACGCGGCAACAACGTTCACGCTTACACCGATCTTGACGCGAACAACGCCGTGGACACGAACAGCGATCCGGACGGCGGTGTGAATCTTCAGTTCAACTTCCCGTTCGATCCGACCAAAGGGCCTGATCTCAACCGCCCCCCGGCGGTCGTCAACCTCTTCTACTGGAATAACATCGTCCACGACGTGTTCTACCAGTACGGGTTCACTGAAGTCGCGGGTAATTTCCAGTCGAACAACTACGGTAAAGGCGGCGCCGGTAATGACTATGTCCAGGCCGAAGCCCAGGACGGGAGCGGCACTAACAACGCGAACTTCGGGACACCTCCGGACCTTGGAACGAGCGCATCTCGCCCGCGTATGCAGATGTTCGTCTGGACCTTTCCCTTATCGAACGCGGTCATCATCAACCCGCCCTCAGCCATCGCCGGAAACTATCCATCTTCGGGCGCGGCATTCGGCCCGGCCCTGACGACCACGGGCGTCACGGGGGACGTCGTCCTCGGTCTGGACCCGGCAGATACGGCCGGGCCGTCGACGACCGATGGGTGCAGTGCTCTAACCAACGCGTCAAGTGTCGCGGGGAAGATCGCACTCCTGGATCGCGGCACCTGCGGCTTTGTAATTAAAGTAAAAAATGCGCAGAACGCGGGAGCCATCGCGGTCATCATCGGGAACAACGCGCCGGGCGACCCGATCAGTATGGGAGGTACTGATGCCACCATCACCATCCCGTCCGTCATGGTGACCCTCGACAACGCGAACCTGTACAAGGCGAACCTTCCCTTCAACGCTTCGCTGAAAATCAATCCGAATCCCCCGCCCAACCGTGACAGCGACTTCGACGCGGGCGTCATCGCCCATGAATACGGCCACGGCATCAGCAACCGTCTGACCGGCGGTCCCAGTACTA
>JANOGZ010000417.1:0-2410 GCA_031406255.1 Pyrinomonadaceae bacterium
GTGCCATTGAAATTGAAGAAACCGCCGGTGCGATTCCTGACCGTCTGCTCGATCACGAAATGGCCATCGAGCATAATGGTCTGTAAGCGCGTCAGAAGATTGTAGGAGCCGTTGATGTGCGACCAGCGCATCTGCGCGCAGGCGACCAGCGGGTCGGTAAAGAAGTGGACGAGCTGGCGCAGGCAGTCCGGCTTCGGCACAAAATCGGCGTCGAAGATCGCGACCAGTTCGCCGCGCGCGGTCTGCAAACCATTCTCCAGCGCGCCCGCTTTGAATCCCGTCCGATCCGTCCGGTGAATAAAATGTATCTGAAAGCCATCGCGCCGGTAGCGGGCGACCGTTCGGCGGGCGAGTTCCGTCGTCTCGTCGGTCGAATCATCCAGCACCTGTATTTCCAGGCGCGCGCGCGGATAGTCAATATCCGTGATGGCCTTCAACAGGCGCTCGACGACATACATCTCGTTGAAGATCGGCAACTGCACCGTAATGTGCGGCAGTTCCGTTTCGCCGAAAAGGGACTGCGGGCTGGGCTTGATCCGGCGGTAACGCCAGAAATCGGCGACCTGCTTGACGCGATACGCGCCGTAGATGGCGAGCACGCCGAGGATCACGAAATAGAGCGACAGCACCGTCCAGTCAAACGCATCGAGCCGGTACAGCGGACTGACGTTATGATCGGTGCGGGCGACATCGGCGAAATATCTGTGCAGTAATTCGTCGGAAACAAGAAAGGTCAGGCAGGCTGTCAGCAGAAACATTTGTGGTACTTCTCTAAAACATCAAATCCGAACATAACCGGAAGCGTGCACCGCTCGCGGCGGGCGACATTAACCGCCGTGGAGGCCTGTGAGCGCCACCGACACGAAACGAGCAGCGCCCCGCGTGTCACACTTCAGGCGCTGCCCGCTCTACTCTCGCGTATTGTAACGTAACCGACCTTTAAGACAAACTCCGCGCGTCCCGTATTGCCCGGTGCGATCCCGCTGACGGCGCGCCGGCAGTTTCCGCAACTAGCTGCCGGAGCCAAAAGTGCTGTAACCGGCGCCGGGCTGCGTCGGCTCCCCGCCATAGTTCGGCGGAGGCTGGGGTGGCGGTGGCGGCGGGCCGGCCGACGGGCCCTTGCGCTTCTCGAAAATCGCGACGCCGATCAGGCCGCCGATGGTCGCCAGCGCGATATAAATGCACACTCCGACAATGCCCGAGACAAAGAACAGGGCCAATCCGCTCAGCGGAATCGTGACGCCTGTCTGCTGGCGCACCTGTTCCATCTGGGCTTCCATCACGGCGCTGGTGAGCGCGTACGCGAGGGGGATGCCGATGATCAGATAGAGCAGCCCGCCGATGGCCCCGGCCAGCGCGCCGAGCGCGGCGCCGTCGCCGATCTGCACCGGAACGGGAGACTTTTTAATATACAAGTATGCGGCCAGCGTACCGCCGCCGATCGCCCACAAGCAAGAACAGCACCCCGCCGCGGGAACCACGGATGACAGTATCGTCAGCACGCCCAGCGCGACGCCGCCCATCAGCGCCGGTTTCATTTTGTCATTCATCTTTTGTTTCCCCGTTGCTCAAGAAGGCCGACAAATTTTTCGCCCGGCCGAGACTGATCAGACCGGGTATGACATAAAGAGGCGCCACGGCTCCGAGTAACGCGCCCGTCGCGGCGCGCGAAAGATGGGTATTTTCCCGTAAACCTGAAAGCCCGAGCGCGAAATCCAGCGCGACCGGCACGGCGGCGATCAGCAGCCACCAGCGCGCCGGCACGTCCATCTGCTGTAGCGGCCGCACCAGCGGATACAGTAGAGCGCACGCGGCGAAGCCCGCATATATTCCGAAACAGCGCGCGCACACGGCCAGCGGATGCCCATCGAGGTGAAAAGACCGCTCCGGCATTTGATGACAGGCCACGCTGAAACCCTGATAAATCACCTGCGCAAGAAGGGCGTGCCCGCGCGCCAGCGCCAGCGGGGCCAGCGCCGTCACGCACATCCAGGCAAGCGCGCCAGCCGCCACCGCTGACCAGACGATGAGCGGTCCGCGCCGGGGTAGTCGTTCATGATGAGGAACGCACTGCGGAATGTAGCCGTATACGGGCACACGCATAAAGTACCTGCGACTTTAGATTTGCGCTCGCGCGATGAGTTAAGGCGCGCGCCGTCGGGGTCTGTCTCTTTCGCTCACACACGAGTCGAGATCCTCGACGAGCCGACGTCGGTTCCCGACACCGGAACGAAGGCCGCGCCGGCCGAGCTGCAGACGGTCTCGTTCGACCACGTCAGCTTCGCGTACGAACGCAGCGTCGCCGACGCGAAGGACTTCGGCCCCTCGCCCGTCGGGAACGGGAACGGGAACGGGAACGGCCAATGGCAAAGACGAGCTGGGTCTACATCATGACCAACCGCCGCGACGG
>JANOGZ010000433.1:0-3026 GCA_031406255.1 Pyrinomonadaceae bacterium
GCGGCGCCGTCGATTGTTTGTAAGCGAAGTTCTCGGTAGAAGAATTTTGCAATTCTGCACGACCGGCTCGATTGACCGCGTGTTCGAGATGTTCTTGACAGGGTCAGCGAAGCAGCCCAACGCGCGGCGTAACCCGCCCGCCGCGGTCTTCGATGATTGCATGCCTGCCGATTAGAATCGGGTTCAAGCTGTTGTGATGCGCGTCTCAGTACTTCTCGTAATCGACTTCTTCGATAGTTATATGCCCCCTGGCGACCCGCCTCCGGGAAGTTGACCTTATTACGTGCTTATCCAGCCGCTTGTCGTACTGAGAGCGTGTGACACTCTTCCTGCCGGTGATAAAATTGGTGCTCTCTTCGACGACCACACCGGTCGCCCGATCATTGTCAGTGACATCCAGGCCGATCAGAATGAATTTCTTCGCCCCGGGCTCATACCGGAAGCGGAAGGTTTGTTCAGTGACGTTCCTCGATCCGTGATCCTGGCTGACGATCAGCACGCCGCTGTCAATTTTCACATTCGCGGGCGCCTCCACTGTTCCGTAAAAAGCCCCCCCGCACGAGGCGCACTGCAGCAACTTGTCGGCGACGGCCGCCCGGCGCAACTTGCCGTCCTGATCCCTGAATAAAATGATGAGAGCCCGCTGCCGGTCGCCCGCACCGTCTCCACCATCCGGAGGCTTCTCTTCGATCAACTTCAGGACGAGATCAGGCTTTGAATCATCGTTCAAATCTCCTGACAGTTGTTCTTCGACAGCCCACCCCGGGGGAACAAAATCTTTGACGGCGATTGCTTCAAGCGGAATGCGCGATTTATCTACGACAGCTCTATCTTCTTGAGCAAATGACGAAGGGGATAGCGCTAAAAGCACAGAACAAAGCCCGCTGATCCAGGGCTGAGGCATGGAGTCGTTCCTTTCCGAAGTGACAAGGGTCTGTATTCAAGCGGGTGCGTCTCACGCCCCGCTTCAGCCGGCGGCCGTGGAAGTTAGAAGATCTGCTGGTGGGCGGTCGTCAACTGGCGTTTCCGGTGAGTCTCTCAATCCGCGCCTTGCAGTTCCAGCCATCTTCCCCGGTAGTAGTACAGCACAATCGAGGCTTTCTCCGCATAGGCATCATTGATGCCCTGATGATACGTCGGAGGCGGCTTCCGACCTCCATAGGCTTCGTAATGCTTCAGGATGTAATCTCTACAAACGGTTTCTATGATTCTGGAGAAGCCGACTTTCCCGCCCTCAGTGATGGTCTGTAGAAAACTCCTATCGGGAGATCTGGCGACTTCGGAGACGGATTTTGTGGAGCCTCGCCAAAACACCAGAATGGATGACTCTCCGTTTCGGGAGCATAAGACCGCCCGATCAGTTTGCCCTCGCCTCGCGAACTCTCCGCTGATGACGTTATGCGGTTTGGCACTCAGATACGTTTGAGGAACCGTGCAGCCACGCCGCTGAAGATGCTGCACGATGCTCTCAGGTAGCTGAGAGAAGGCTGTCGGCGGGAGGCGCACGATCGTCGAGTCGGCGACCTCCCGCTTATCTTGAGCAGCGCCGCTTTGCGAAAGGCAAAAGATTGCGAAGACGCCGAAAAGGAGTGTGAGGAGTTTCATATTCATGGGCATCGCTTACATCTTCCCTGTCCGCCCGGAGAGACTGGCGACTACTGCCACCAATTCGATCGGCTCAATCGGCTTTGGCACATGTACCTGAAATCCTGCGATGAGGGCGCGGACGCGGTCTTCAACTCTCGCGTAAGCCGTCAGCGCGATGGCCGGGATTCTTTCACCAAGCCCGGCCTCAAGTGCCCGCACTTTGCCGATCAGCGAATAGCCGTCTTCATCAGGCATCCCGATGTCACTGATGAGAATATCCGGCTTCGATTGATCAAACGCCTCAAGCGCCTCGGCCGCCGATCCTGCCGTCGTCACATCCGAGCCACACCGCTCCAGCACCGCACGAAGCAGATCGCGCGCGTCCGGCTCGTCATCGACAACCAGTATCCGCAGGCCCTCCAGCGACGGCGGGCAATCGAATGCCACGCTGCCCCCGGCTGTCGGATGGCTTCGCTCGGGCTGTTCCAACTCCCGGCGGGTGACCATCAGTGGCAACTGCACACTGAAGGTTGCTCCCTGTCCCTCCCCACCGCTTTCTACATAGACGCCGCCGCCGTGCAATTCGACCAGCTGGCGGACGATTGATAATCCGAGTCCTAACCCGCCGTGGACTCTTGTAGTGGTGCCATCCGCCTGGCGGAAACGGTCAAAGACATGCGGCAGGAACTCCGCGCTGATGCCTTTGCCGGTATCGCTCACAGTAATCTCCACATGCGAGTCGATGCGCTCAAGCCGAACCTGCACACGTCCTCCTTTAGGAGTAAACTTGATGGCGTTGGAGAGCAGGTTCCAGATAACCTGCTGGAGGCGGTCGGTATCTCCGTAGACGGGGCCCGCCTGCGGGTCGATTAGCAGCTGGAGGCGAATCGCCTTCGCCTCGGCCATTGGTCGGATGGCGTCAACCGCCGCCTCAATGACCGAAGCAGGGTCTACCGGTTGGATATCCAAACGGAGCTTGCCCGTCACGATGCGCGAAATGTCTAAGAGATCATTGATGAGCTTCGTCTGTGCACGGGCGTTGCGCTCAATGGTTTCAAGGGCGCGGGCGAAGCCGTCCTGGCCTAATGTATTAGTGCGGAGCAGGTGAATCCAGCCGAGAATGGCCGTCATCGGCGTGCGCAACTCGTGCGACATCGTCGCGAGAAACTCATCTTTAATGCGGTTCGCCGCCTCAGCCTCCTCAAGAAGTTGAGCGCGCTCCTCTTGCGCACGCTTCTGTTCGAGGAGGTGATCCCTCACCTCATACTGGCGGCGGCGAGCGCGCAGGGCTGCCTGGAGCGCGCTGACGAGCGTGATGATGCGGGTCGGGCGTTCAATCAGCGTAACGTTCCCGGCTTCTCCCAGTGCTCTCAGCACACCCAGGTTTGCTGGAACGCTTCCTCCCCCAGCAGTCAAAACAACGAGCGGAAAGTCTGACC
>JANOGZ010000471.1:0-1890 GCA_031406255.1 Pyrinomonadaceae bacterium
GCTTCGAGACGAAGCTCCTCCTGAATGCCACGCGCGGGCAGGTCATGTCGACGTTAAACTCCTACCGGCGTGCGCTTGAGCCGAGCGCGAGCCTGCTCGTTTACTACGCCGGCCACGGCTTCAACGACCGAGACGCGGACAAGGCGTACTGGCTGCCCGTGGACGCAGGGCGCGACGACACCTCGAACTGGATCATCGCCGACGAGATCACGACAGCCCTCAAGGTCATCCCTGCCCGCCACGTCCTCGTCGTCTCGGACAGTTGCTATTCGGGGACGCTGACGCGGGGCATCGGCGAGGCGTTGCCGCCGGCCGCGGCGCGCGAGCAGTTCATACAAAGGATGGCGGCGGGGCGCTCGCGGACGCTGATGGCTTCGGGTGGCAACGAGCCGGTGGCGGACGGCGGGGGCGGCGGCAGTCACTCGGTCTTCGCGGGCGCCCTGCTGCGTGGCCTGCGGCACATGGAAAGAGACCGCTTTACCGCCGCCGAGCTGTTCCGCTACTACGTCGAGGAGTCGGTCGCGGGGCGCGCGGAGCAGACGCCGGAGTACAACCCTCTACGAAACTCCGGCCACGAGAGCGGCGACTTCGTCTTCGTGCGCGTCAAGACGGCGGACGGCAAATCGGTCGAGGTGACGGTCAAGACCGAGCCGTCACGGCCCGTCGACCCGGCGGCCGTCGAGCTGAGCTTCTGGGAGACGATTAAGAACAGCACCAGTGCTAATGACTTCGAAGCTTACTTAGTACTGAGCGCCATAATTACGCCGCTAGTTCTTCAACCGTTTCTGGCGCACCAAATTTAGCGACCATTTTCGCTTTGGTATATGTCCATTGAATCGGCTTCGGATGTTGATTCATCTCAGCAAAATATTTCATCAAATCCTTGTGCAACGCTATCGTGCTCGCAAAGTCGTTCGGCACGAGCACATCACGCTGCACTTTGCTGAAGATAATTTCCACTTGGTCGAGCCAACTCGCATACGTTGGCAGCCAGTAGATTCTCACCTCGAACGCGAGTTCCAGTGACGCGATCCAACCACCAAGCTGTTTCGGCGCATGCGTTTTGCCGTTGTCCATAATCAGGTGTAACACCCGCAGTCCCTGGGAGTGCACGCTGCCAAACAGCTTGGTCAAGAACTGCTTGAAGTCCGAGAAGCACTTTCTCGCATAACAGTCAGCGAAGGTGAGGCCCGTGGCCACCATCAGAGCACAGAAGAGTTGCAGCGCTCCCTGCCGCTTGTACCGATCAGCCACCCGCACGGGCTGGCCTGGCACGGCTGAGAGCGTGGCATCCACTCGCTGTCTTGCTTGGATCGAAGGCTTCTCATCGGTGCAGCACACGGCCTCTCCTTGATCCGCCAATTGCTGGGCATTTTCATACAAATCCAAGACGGGTCCAGCCTTCTCCACAAACTGCGGGTCCGTGGACTTCTGCCACGAGTGATAGCGCCACGGCTTGATCTGGTCTTCGCGCAACCAGCGGCGGATGGTTGCGGGTGAGATGGCGGCGACGATCTGTTTCTCCACGGCCACCGCCGCCAACTTCTCGCCACTCCACCGCTTCCAGACCTTGCCATGCTCCCGAGGGTTGGAGCAGGCCAAAGCCGTAACCTGTGCTCGGACCAGCGGGGTCAACTCTCTGGGTGCGCCACGCCGCTGCCGCGTCTCAAGCGTGCCTTGTGTTGTCCAGCGTTGCCGCCACTTCTTCACGGTGTCGAGACAACATCCGACCTCGCGAGCAATCCGTCTATTAGTCCACTCCGGATGGTGATGAGCACAGAGCACAAGGCGCGCTCGCTGCACTTCACCATAGGGCGCAGTGTAACTCACACTCAGGTGGGTCAATTCGCGCACTTGTGTCTCGCTCAACGAGATTGCATACTTGGGGCG
>JANOGZ010000479.1:0-1097 GCA_031406255.1 Pyrinomonadaceae bacterium
CCAGCAGTTGCAGCCCGCCTGAGAGCCTTCTCGTCAAACTCGTTTGCAGCGAGTGATAGACCGACTGCGCGGTGGATTGGTCTTGAAAGAAGCCGCCCTGTCCGTTGTTCGCCCGCACGCCCTGAAACGGCGCGCGCAGTTGCGCGTTGCCGGGCGTGTTCGTAGTGATACTTGCGCCGGTGACGGCGTTGACGATGGGGCGCTGCGGACTGGCGAGACGCGCCTGGTTGATGGCGACCTGCCGCAGCAGGTTCAGTCCGCGCGTGCCGACGTAAGCCGTTTCCCACAGCATGTCTTTCGTCAACAGGATTTGCGCGCTGGCGTTGTACTGCTGCACGTAAGGCGTGCGGAGGTTGCGATCAAAGGTCAGACCGAATAGCGGAAAGCCCGGCACGAGCCTCGGAAACAAATCTTGATTCGGCAACGGAAAAAAGGGATTCTCGACGGGCGCATTCGCTCTGAATGCGGACAGGTAGAAAGGCGGTGAGAACAAACTGTTGTTGAAGCTGACGAAAGTCGAGCGCGAATGGAAGATGCCGTAACCGCCGCGCAGCACGAGACGGCCTGAATCGAACGGCGCGTAAGCAAAGCCGACGCGCGGCGCGAAGTTGTTCGGGTCAATGCTATGCAGAACGCGCTTGCCCACGTTCGGCACGTCCGGCAGATCATACTGCGCAATCGCGTTACCCGCCTGCACGATGCCGCCGATGGGCGGGCCGGCGGGAACGCCGTTTATGATGAGAGGGCGCGGCTGGTAAAGCGCCGGATCGAAGGTCGCCAGCCGCCCGCGCGTGTCATAGGGCGGCAAGTCAAGCTCGTAACGCAAACCGAGATTGAGCGTCAGCCGTGACGAAAATTTCCAATCGTCTTGAATGAAAAAGTTGTAGTCGGTTGTACGCAGGCTGCGCTCGGTGATGCCGTTGGCAATGGTCGTGAGGGAAGTTCTGCCGATCAGGAAATCGTTAAAAGTATTGAAATCAATAATGCCTCGCGTCAGCACAGGAGCCGTGAAGTTGGGTTGGTAATAGCGAACTTCTGCGCCAGCTCGGATGAAGTGTGGCCCGCGCGTGATGGACAACGTATCGACGAAGGTCGTG
>JANOGZ010000483.1:0-1165 GCA_031406255.1 Pyrinomonadaceae bacterium
GGCGTGCCGACCACTAAAGCGCTGGTCGATTACTGCGCCAATCAGAAAAACTGTTCATGGAAAGCGTCGCCGGCATTGCTCTCCAAGCTGAAAAAGGACGCGGCCGACCCGAGCGCCAAAGTACACAAGAGCGAGGATATCGGTCTGGTCCAGAGCAGCGGTGAGATCGAAGCGTCGACCCGCGGATTGGGCCTCTCGCCGGAAGCGCCGCCGCCGACCGTCGTGCGGATGAACGCCTCGTCCAGCACGGGGACGCTCGTGACCACGATTGATCTCGTTCATAAGTAAACGGTTAAACGCCGTTTGCAAATAACAGATTGCATCGGCCGCCAGAGGTCAGCTATAGTTTTACAAAAGCTGTCTGCTGGCGGCTGATTCCTTTTCAAGGGAGAGTCAAAAAAATTGTATTTCTTCAGTAAACGTTCGGTGATCTATGTTCTCGCGGGTCTCGTGGCCTTCACGAATTCTCATGCCGCCGTAGCGATGCCGATCGGGGTGCGGTCACGCGTAACGGTGAGCGCGGCGGCGACGATGGCTTCCGCTCCACAGGCCGACGGTGCCGGCGCAGCCCTCGCCAAAGGCAAAGCGCTTTCACGGCGCGGCAGAGCGGCCGAAGCGCTCGTCCAGCTCGAAACTGCGCTCAATCTCTTTACGCAGGGCAACAATAAAAGAGGCCAGGCGGCCGCGCATGATCTGCTCGGCGAACTCTACGAGCGGCAGGGCCAGTATGCGGTTGCACTGGGTCACTTCAAAAGCGCGCAGGAGATCTTTAACGCTCTCGCTTCGGAAGTCTCAACGAACAGAGTTATCGCGGCGGCCGTTCTCACAAATATTGACGCTTATAATGCCAATCTGATGCTCGCCAAGATCGGTAACATGTATTACCGGCAGGGCGACATCGCGGAAGCGCGCTCGGCCTACTCGCAAATGAACGTGACCAAGCCGGACGTCAGCGCCGCGGGTCAGACGAAAAAGGCGAAGGGCATGTTCGGCAAGCTCTCCAGCATCGCTTCGGGCGGCGTGAACACTTCTTCGGCCCTTGCCGGCGCGTCGGTCTTGAAAGAGCGCTTTGAGGCCTACCAGCAGACCATCATCTACTCGACGCATGAGATCGGGCTGGGGCGCGTAGATTTTTACAATAATCAACTCGATGCCGCGAAGAAAC
>JANOGZ010000484.1:0-1971 GCA_031406255.1 Pyrinomonadaceae bacterium
GCGACAACAGTACGTGGACGGTGCAGCGGACGCTGGCGCGAAACATCGCGATCACGGCGCTGCAGATGGAACTCAACGGCGGCACCTGGCAGCCGGAGGGCACGCCGGGAATAGTCATCTTCGATAACTTCAGGCTGGAGTCGGAGACGGCGTCTCCCTCTCCGACACCCACTCCATCACCGACACCCACTCCATCACCGACGCCTACTCCATCACCTACTCCGACTCCGGCGCCTGCGGCACCCGACATCGTGCTGTACGCTGCGGAAGCGCCGGTCAGAGTCGGTAGTTGGAACGGCGTCGCTGACTCGACGGCTGCCGCAGCGGCGCGCCTTCATAATCCTGATGCCGGGGCGGCCAAACTCTCTTCCGCCTCAGCCAACCCGACGCATTACTTCGAACTGACATTTACGGCCGAAGCGGGCAAAGCCTATCGGCTGTGGCTGCGCGGCAAAGCCGACAATGATTACTGGGCCAACGACTCGGTCTTCGTGCAATTCTCTGGCAGCGTAGATGCTACGGGTGCCGCCCTCTACCGGATCGGGACGACTTCGGCGCTCGTCTCTTACATGGAGGATTGCTGCGGGTTGCTGGGGTGGGGGTGGATGGATAATCAGTATCGCGAAGGGCTCGGGCCGGTGGTCTATTTCCAGCAGAGCGGGGAGCAGACGATTCGCCTGCAGGTGCGTGAAGATGGGCTTTCGATTGATCAGATCGTGCTGTCGCCGGAGAAGTACGTCAATGCTGCGCCGGGTGCACCGAAAAACGATACGACTATTCTGCCCAAATCTTAGATCAGGCGGGGATTATTTGGGTGAGATTATCTGCGGACGGAGCACAGGAAAACTGCTGTCATGAGCCTCCGGCCGGGCGTCTCGCGCGGCACGAATCCGGCGCTGTTGAGCTTAGGTTCTGGGCGGGGAGGATTTTATCCTGTCGCCTCGCGGCCCGCGCGCATCCGTCCGCTCGGCAAGAGACGATCGAGGAGGGTCATCAGCTGACCGAAGTCGAGTGGTTTGGCCATATATTCGTTGCACCCGACGGCGCGTGCGGCGGCGCGGAATTCAGCCGTATCGTAGGCCGTCACGGCCACAATCGGCACGTCGCGCACGTCCATGTCTTCGCGTATGCGAAGCGTCGCGGTGAAGCCGTCAAGCACGGGCATGTTCAAATCCATCAGGATCAGGTTGGGACGCTCACGGTGGGCGAGTTCGATCGCTTGCTGACCGTTGACCGCTTCGATCACATGGCATCCGCCCATTTCGAGAAAACGTTTGATCATCACGCGGGTGTCGGTGAAATCATCAACCACCATCACGATCGGCCCGTTTTTCTGTGTCTGATCCATGCCTCGTCACCTCTCACGCCGGTACACGGAAGTTCTCCCTGAACGGCTGGCGCAGCCTTTCCCCTGTTCCCTTTAAATATTGATCGAATGGCGAAAAGCACGGCTCTTCATAAATTTAATGCTTCGCTGATAAGCCGCCCCTGCTGCCCTGAGCTGGTACTGGTTAAAACACCCGAGAAAACGCCCAGGCGCGCAAAGCTCGCCTGCGTGTGGGATAGGCGACCTGCGCAATACGGCCATGGCGCCTCTTTTGCGAAAGATGTGCGGCCTTCGGTAACGAGGAGGAAACAGACCCTATCGGTTTAGAAGAAACTCCAAAAACGCACGTTTTTCCAGATATACGGCTGCCACGTCCCTAATTTCAAAACGGCGTCTTCCGAGGCTTTCGACGCGCGCTTCAGCACCGGGACAAAAGAGGCGCTGGATTTGCCGATAGCATGCCATAGAGATTATCACACTCCGTGCTCACGCTTGAAGAGGTGAATTAGTATACGGACATTTGCCGATGATGGTAAGTTTTAAACGGGACAAATCCAGAGGACACTGCGTGGTATATCAGAATTGATAGTCCGGTCTGTCGTTCTATTGAAACCGACACCGCCCGCGTCGTGTAATTCTTACAT
>JANOGZ010000526.1:0-2549 GCA_031406255.1 Pyrinomonadaceae bacterium
GCTGGCGACTCTCGCCAGCAACGGACACGAGCAAGAGCTGCGCTGTTTCCTCAGCGAGCTGCTCCCCGAAGCGACGCTTGAAGGCTTGACCACCGCCGCCGCTCCGAACCCATCATCGATAATCGCGGAGAAGGCCGAGCCGACTGTCTCGCGACAGACCGGGGCGATTTCCGCATCCGCCCGATAGGGCTTCGGGCGCTCGCGCATCGAAATGAATACTCATCAAGCACAAAGCTCTGCCACTGAATCGATCACAGCAGTTGAAGTCTCAACCGCGCGGCGGCGTGCGGCCCGTCTTGTCGATGGCACGATCTTCACCGCGCTGCTGGCGCTGATCGCGCTGGTCGCCATTCCCTACGGAACGGTCGAGCCGTGGTGGGAAACGGTCTTCGAGTGTGCCGTCTTCGGGCTCGGCGCGTTATGGATCGCCGAGAGCTCACTGCGCGGAACGTGGCGCGTCCGCGAACCGGGCCTGCTTGCGCCGCTTCTCTTTCTCGCCGCCTTCGCCTTTCTGCAAACCGTGCCCGTGTCAGGACCGGGCACCGGAGCGGCGGCCGGAGGGATCGCGACGAACCTGTGGCAGACGATCAGCGCCGATCCGTTCGAGACCCGGCGCTTCGTCTTGAAACTGCTGGCGCTGATCCTCTGCGGCGAGCTTTTACTCTGCTACACCTCGAGCCCGCGCCGCTTGCGCGCGCTTATCTATACCGTGATCGGAGTCGGGGTGGCGAGCGCGCTCTTCGGTGTGATCCGGCAAACGGCGCAGCGCGGCGGGGCCGATTTCATCCTGTCGTATCTGCCGGCGGGCACCGGCTACGGCCAATTAATCAACCGCAACCACTTCGCTTTACTGATGGAGCTCGCGCTCGGCCTGATTCTTGGCCTG
Source organism: Pyrinomonadaceae bacterium (assembly GCA_031406255.1). Taxonomy (GTDB): domain Bacteria; phylum Acidobacteriota; class Blastocatellia; order Pyrinomonadales; family Pyrinomonadaceae; genus JANOGZ01. The sequence goes on from JANOGZ010000526.1 coordinate 887, forward strand.
ATCGCCGGTGGCGGCGTCCGCCGCGAACATCTGCTGACCTACGCCGCCGCCGCGCTGCCCGTCTGGGCCGCGCTGGTGCTGACCACTTCGCGCGGCGGCATCCTCAGCATGCTCGTTCAGATACTCTTTCTCGCTCTGATGGTCAGCGGCGGGCGATCTGCGGCGCAAGCAGGAGGCTTCGGAGCGGACAGCCGTAGGAACGGCGCCGGCGGCGCTTCATGGCTGTGGCGAATCTTCGGTTCGTTCATGATGCGGATGGCGCTCGCCGCCTGTCTGGTGGGCGCGGTCGCCTTCGGCATCGTGTGGATGGGGGGCGATCAACTGACAACCCGTCTGGAGACTCTGTCGGGTGAAGTCAACGCGACAAGCCTCGCGCCGCGCGACGGCGGGCGACGTATCGAGATATGGCGCGCCACCTGGGAAATGTTCAAAGCGCATCCGCTCACCGGAGTCGGTTTCGGCGCTTACAGGATCGCGATTACAGAACATCATGATGCTTCAGGCAGGCTGACGCCGGAGGAAGCTCATAACGACTACCTGGAAGTGCTCGCCAGCGGTGGCCTGCCGGGTGCAGCGCTCGCGCTGTGGTTCGTGCTCGCTTTTATCAGGCGGGCGCGCTCAATCGGCCTGCGCGCGGCCGATCCTTTCCGGCGCGCCGCGTGTCTCGGAGCGCTTGTCAGCCTCGCCGGCGTCGCCGTTCACAGTCTCGTGGATTTCGGCCTCCACATTACCATCAATTCCCTCCTCTTGACGGCTCTCATCGTGATCGCCGTGGCGGACAACCGGGTCGGCGTGAAACTTCCAGGCGCCTCCGGGAGGTGGTCATGATTTCCGGGCCTGCAGAGCGCCATTCGCCCGGTTAAAAGCCCGGTCAGGCGGTCATTTTGCGCCGTCATGGATCTCGGTCGGGTGAGCCCAAAAACCCACCTTTCGGGGAGCGAAAAACAATTGACCACAGTGTTATACCACTGTACCTTAACATTAGCCCCCGCTATCGTTTGTAGTGGGCTCTTTCATCATTCATGTCAAGAAGGCGGCCCCGGGAGGCCGCTCCAGTGGAGAATTTACTATGACTTCAAGTGGCCGGAAAACGGTCCAGGCCCTGGCGCTGCTGGCAGCGCTCGCCCTACCGCAAATTTTTGTACAGGCGAACGCGCTCGGACGTCACGTCTCGCCGCGCTTCGCGCTCGTGCCTCCGCCGATTGCGGGTAAGCTGACGACGAGCCAGAACAAGTCGATTCTGGTGAACGGAAACAGCGTCAACTCGGGAACGACGGTTCTTTCAGGGACACAGATCACGACTCCCGCCCAAGTCGGCGCGACGATTGATCTGGGCCCGCTCGGTCGCCTTGACGTTGCGCCCGACACGAAACTCACCCTCAACTTCACCGAAAACAGCGTCAACATCGAACTGGAAAAAGGTCACGTGGCGCTGACGACCAACAAGGGCGTCAACGGTACGGTGAAGACGCTGGAGGGAATGATCTCGCGGACAGACCCGTCGAGAGTCTCGACCGTAGTTGCCAAAACGGCCGGCGTGCAGGGAGCAACAACGGCCGGGGTCGGCATCGCGGCTGCGGGCATTTCGGTCGGCGGGGCCGCGGCGGCCGGTGCGGCCGGCGTCGGTTTCGCGACCGGCACCACGGCGGCGTCCAGAAAAATG
>JANOGZ010000585.1:0-4979 GCA_031406255.1 Pyrinomonadaceae bacterium
GAACTAAAGCCAGGATGCTCTCTGGACTTGAACTGATACCGTGATGGTAAGCGGCAAGCTGGCTGGCGGTCAGCTCGAACGACTTGGTCGATGCCGTCGTTCATATCGAATCTTTCGATTAATTTTCTGCAAGCTGCTTAGTCAGTGTTGCGGTTCAAAGTTGATATCAGGCAGTCACCTTCGCTCACTACGCTGGCGCTCGATGAATATCGCCGTCGCTTGTGGGCGGGCGACGGACTCCGTTACTATGCTCGCCGCGCGAAATTCCGCTCGGTCTCGTTTGCCTCGCGCTTCTCCTAAGATGGTGTTTAGCCGCTCCGCCTCAGTTAGCGTTGCTGACAAAAGTCAAAGCTCGCCGCGCGTGCTTGTCTCCGTGCTGCGTTACAACTCTGCGCAAACGACAGTGGCGACGCTGCGCTGCCTGCAGCGGCAAACGTTTCCGAACTATGACTTGCAACTCGTGGACAATGCTTCGACAGACGGCGCGCTCGATCAAATCCGCGTAGAGTTTCCGCAGTTGAAGATCTTCACGATGCCGGAAAACATCGGATACACGGGCGGCAATAACTTCGCTCTTGCGCAGGCGCGCGCCGAAAGCTACGACCATGTCATCATCAGCAATCACGATATTGAGGTTGACGAACGCGCGGTTGCATGCTTAGTCGAGACGGCGCAGACGCACGCCGACGCGGGCCTGATTGGCGGCGTGGAATGGAATTTGGCGACGGACACACACAGGGCGGCGGGCGGCGGAAGTTATTCAAAGTGGCGGTCTAAATCTCGCTGGCTTTTATCCGGTGCAGAAGGGACAGGCAGCCTCGGTGCGGTCGAAACGTTCTGCGTGCACGGCGCGTTCGTCCTCTTCACTGCGCAGGCAATTGCTGCCCGCCTCTCGCTGGACGAAAATCTATTCATGTATTTCGACGAAGTGGATCTCGGTTTTCAACTCCGCGCGCGCGGTTTGCGCGCCTACGTTGACCACCGTGTCATCATCAAACATAAAAGCGATCCGAGAAACTACTCCGCGCAAGTTGGTTATTTGATGCAGCGCAACCGTCTCTATATGGTGCGTAAATATGGGCGTTGGTATCACAGGCTGTTCTATCACCTGTACGCTCCTTTGCTCGAACTACCCGTAAAATTTTGCGTCAGAGCATTGCAGGGACACGGACGCTTCGCGCGCGCCTGCATCGCGGGTCACTGGGACGGTTTGCGAGGTCGTCATCGTCGCGCGCAAGGTAAATAAAGCCGATGCTCTTTGCGATTATGCAAGCGACGGCATAACATCTATGGCCACAACCATCAACAGCTTGCTTCAATTATCGCGGCGCAGCCCGTCCGCCCGCCGTCGAGTTAAAAGGCGCGCCGCGTCTTGAGCTTTCCAGGCATCGCGCCCAATCCGCATGCGCTCAAAAGATGCAGCGCCGTTATCTCCAAACAATTGCGTCATTACCGTCGCCCAATTATGGAGCCTCCAACGCTCATCAATGAGCTATATACTGAACTGTACGAGCGGCTTTGCATGGACGCGGAATTTTTCGAACACGCCGACCGCGAAGCTGCACGCGCGCAATGATCTTCTTTAACGCGCAACCCGTGAAGATGGATGATGACTGACACGCGCAGCGCGAACTACGCCAAAGGTCTGTTGACGGGATTCGCCTCGGCGCTCGCCTTTGTCGCCGTCGGGCTCTGGCTGAAGCCTTTCACGCTGCGTTTTCTCGACGGCGAAGAGTTCGCCGTCTTCACCCTCGCGGGCGATCTTTTAATCCTTCTGACATTTCTCGATCTGGGACAAACGACGAGCCTCCGCGCGCAGGCGGCGCGACTGCTCGCGCGCAGTGAGGCCGAGGTTCATGAATTGAGCGACGATTACGTATTCGTTCAATCAATCTCCGCCGCGCTAATCCTCCTGCTCGGCGTCGTCATTTCGTTCTTCGCGCCCGATTTACTCGGCGTGCGAGATGATTTGCGACCCGCCACAATGTTGACGATGTTCGTTTTGTCGTTCACGACGGCGCTCAATTTCGCGGGGCGTCCGTTTGCTTCGTTGCTATTTGTGCGACAACGCGCGCAGGTCAGCAATGCGATTCAACTCGCGTCGCTCGCGTTGCGCGTGGTGTTGGCCGTCACCCTGCTCTGGCTGGGCTGGAAATTGATGGGGTTGGCAATCGCCGCGCTCGCGGCGGCGACGCTCAATCTATGTCTCCTCATTGTTGGCAGCCGCCGCGCGCTGCCCCGTTGGAGATTCAGTTTTAGAAACTCGTCATTACGACGCTGGTGGAATCGCGCGGGAGGTTTGAGCCTGTGGTTCGGTTTAGTAAATCTGGCCGGACTAGCCATCCAAAGCTTAGACCGCATTGTCGCGGCGTATGCCGTCGCTGTCGCAGCGACGACGACTTTAATTCTGACTGGACAGGTTTACGTAATCGCTAATATCTTGGTATCGCAAGTGACTCTGACGGGGATGCCCGTGCTCGGCAATTTAATCGGCGCGAACGACGAGCGCGTTACATTTTCGGCTTTTCGTCAACTATTTACAGTTTCGATGGGCGCGGCCATCATGCTGGTGGCATCTTTGTGGGCTGGCAATGGGGCGTTCGTCGTCGCGTGGGTTGGCGCGGCCAACTACGGCGGGTGGAAGCTCGACCTCTGGCTTGCGCTCGCGCTCATCGCGGCGACGTGGTCGCTGCCGTTTCGCGGGATGCTCTCAGCCAGCCTCAACGCGCGTTCGCAAGCCCGCGTGCGCGTGCCGGAGGCCGCCTTGAATCTGATTCTATCCGTCGTTTTTGCGTTGCGGTTCGGACTGGTCGGCGTGGCGATGGGATCGGTCGCCGCTGCCCTCGTAACATCTTGCTGGCAGTTGCCATTGCTGGTCGCGCAATACTTCCAACGCCCGACAGCCGAGATGCTACGTCTGTTGTGCGCACCGCTCGTCACAACCGCGTTTGCGACGGTCGCGGTCGCGGTCGCGTGCGCGGCGCGCCTGTTCGTTGCCTCGCGCGGCGGCTTCGTTTCGGCGATGGCGGCGATGGCGCTAGTGGGCACGACCGGCGCGTTGACGCTCTGGCTATTCGCCTTCGACGCTGAGCTGCGCGCCAGGATTAAATCAACGTTGAGCGCGCTCCGGCGAGGATATTTCCGCCGCTCAGCGAATGCTGCGCCCGACTCGATGCCGTAACATCTCACTTGACTATTCAGCTCAGAGGGAGACTCCCAGCACAGCTCTCATTGTTGAGAGCAGGGCGATGTTCTCCGCCGCGAATAACTGGAAGGCTCCGGCAAATAACGGCGCGTTGATTCGCCACTCGCCCTCAGCCTGCCTATATGATACTTGTGCGTGGCCACAGTGAGAGGAACACTTCGGGCACGAGCACGATCGTCTCCGGCACTTGGCGCATTCGTATCAGTCGCCCGCACGGCGACCGCGCCGATTCTGTAAAGGAAGTCTGTAGTATGAGCAATGGGAATCCAACTTCCGCGCCGCCGCAACAGAAATCTCAATTCAAGAATAGCCACAAACGTGCGCGACTTTTGTTCGCCAGCAAAGACGCGCACGCTTGCCTCAACTTAAAACTAAGGTGAGGAACGCTTCTGCCAACTTGCATCAGGAGACGGCGCGGAGATATACATTGAGATGTTTTTAAGAGAAGATACGTGCGTTCTCCGCTCAAGTTGTTAAGAATTGCCCGGTTTTAACGACCCGCACGCCGTGAAAAGTTCTTCCGCTACAACGCTGAAAGGTCGCGACCTCATCTGCATCTCTACGGTTGAGTGGGACTTCCTGCGCCAAAATCAGCATCACGTTTGCACGCGGCTGGCGCAAAACGGAGTTCGTGTTCTCTATATTGAGAACATGGGGATTCGCGCTCCGGTGATGAAAGACGCTCGGCGCGTCGTGCGTCGTTTGCGAAACTGGTTGAGCGCGTTTTTGTCTGGCTCCGTTCGGCAGGTCGCCGATAACCTTTATGTCTATTCACCTCTCACGCTGCCGCCGTTTGGCGCGCGCTGGCAACGGCAATTGAACCGGAAAGTTTTCTTACCGATGGTGCAACGTGCGGTGCGCCGCATGGGTATGCGCGACCCTATGATTCTGACTTACTTGCCGACAGACGCTGCTGTTGACTTAATCAATCTGCTGCGCTCGCCTAAAAGCGTCGTCGCTTACTACCGTGTGGACAAACTTGCGCTGCTTGCCCCGCACGCGCAAGAACTGCGAGAGGCCGAAGAAAGATTATGTCGGATGAGCGACTTCGTGCTAGCCACATGCGTTGAGCTTGCGGAGACGATTGCGCATTGCAACAGCAACGTCTATGTGATGCCGAACGGAGTCAATTTAGAAGCATTTCCCATTGAAGATATAGTCGCGCCCGATGCTGCCGGCGACAACGCAAATTCCCCAACGCGGCTGGCGGACGATTTCCCGCAAGGCCGTCCGGTGATAGGTTATGTCGGAGGTCTCACGCGGCACGTTGATTTTGAATTATTAACTGCGATGGCACTCGCCCGCCCGCAGTGGTCGTGGGTATTCGTCGGACCTGAGCAGCACTCTCTCAATGGCTTGCGAAAGCTGCCGAACGTTTATTTACTAGGCGAGCGCCCGCATCACGATCTTGTCACCTACATCCGCCGTTTCGACGTGTGCGTCATTCCGTACCGGCTCACTTCCTTTACGGAAACGGTCGACCCAACCAAGCTCAATGAATACCTGGCGGTTGGCAAACCTGTCGTGTCAACGAATCTGCCGTTCGTGCGACGTTTTAATGAGCGACACGGAGTCCTCTTGACGGCAGATGAACAGCCGGAGAGTTTTCTGGGCGCTGGCTTCGGTGTTGTCGCTAACCCAGATCTGGTCTGCCAAATGCAGCATTCCTAGATCAGCGCGGCCGCCGCCGCCCGAGCAGCTTTGAAAGATCACCTCAGGGTGACGCTCTCGCAACGTGCCCCACACACGATAGAGGCCGCGCACGTAACGGACC
>JANOGZ010000602.1:0-3765 GCA_031406255.1 Pyrinomonadaceae bacterium
GTGCTCATCATCACCTATGAGATTGCCTCGATCTGGATCAATCCGATTCCGATTCCGATTCTGATCAACAACACCTTTTTCATCGCTTCGGCAAACATCATCGGAATGTTTACAGCCTATCTGCTGGAGCTCTACCTCAGAAGGGATTTTATCCATGACATGCTGCTCGAAGCCGAGCGCGAGCGCTCCGAGCGGCTGCTGCTCAACATCTTGCCGCAATCAATCGCCGATCAGCTAAAGAATGATCATAAGACTATCGCGGAAGGGTTTGAGGAAACGACCGTCATCTTCGCCGATATGGCCGGCTTCACCAAGATGTCCTCCACCACTCCTCCCAGCGAGGTCGTCGCCATGCTCAACGAAATCTTCTCGGCCTTCGACCACCTCGCCGAAAAACACGGCGTCGAGAAGATCAAAACCATCGGCGATGCCTACATGGGTGTCGGCGGTCTTCCCATCCCGCGTCCCGATCATGCCGAGGCTGTCGCCGAAATGGCCCTCGACATGCTCGTTGAAGTCGAGAAGTTCAATGCCTTGCACGGGTCGACCTTGAGCGTGCGCATCGGGGTCAACTCGGGGCCGGTGGTAGCCGGCGTGATCGGGATGAAGAAGTTCATCTACGACCTGTGGGGCGACACGGTCAACACGGCATCGCGGATGGAGTCGCGCGGGGTGGTCGATCGGATCCAGGTGACGGAAGAGACCTACGGGCGATTGAAGGGGCGGTATGATTTCGAGCGGCGGGGGCCGATCGAGGTCAAAGGTCAGGGAGAGATGCACACCTATTTGCTGGTGGGGAGGAAGCAGCCGCAGGAGTCGGCGGCGTCATCAGCAGCAGGAGGTGCGGTTGACGGCAGTGCAAGCAGCAGCAGCAAGCAGGGAGAGGCGGTCGAGACGCACTCTCCTTCTCTGAATTCTCAAATCCCCATTTCCACTTGAAGGAGACAATATGACCAAGCGAAATGTGGTCTCAATGCTATGCCTTGTATTTTTGTTTCCCTGTATTGGCCTGGCCCAGCAGCCAGCAGTACAACCGGCAGAGACCGTAAAGCAAGAGACTACCCCTGCTGACCCGCAGCTAACGGTTGAAGAGCAGCTAAAGATTCTGCGTGAACAGAACGAATTGCTGCGCCAGCGCGTCGAAGCGCTCGAAAGCCAGGCCGGACCGGCGCGCATGCGGCCGGCGACGATGGCGACCGCCGCCGCCAAATCCGGGCCGGAAGTCTGGGGCGATGCGCTCACCACGGAAGCGGCGGCAGCAGATGCGGCGAAGAGCGCTCCGACCGATCCTGCCCCCCCCCAACAGGCGGCCGCCCCGAATCCGATCGAAGATCAATTCCGTCGTTTTCAATTTTTCGGCACCTTCGGAATGCGCTACCACGGCTTTTTCAACCGGGATACGCTGCCCGGCCTGCGCCCGATCACGAATCGCCCGGAAGTCATGATTCGTCTGGGCGCAGCGGGGCAGCTACATGATCGTGTGTTTTATCGCATCCGGTTCACGACGGGCGTAACGAGCAATACCACGGATTCGTGGGTGGCGTTGGCTGATGCGGCCTCCAAGCGCGGCGTCAGCTTCGACCAATATAACATCGCCTACCTGCTGCAGAAAGGCGAGCGCTTCTCGCAGACCATCGTTGCCGGAAAGGTAACTGATATCCCCACCATACTCGGCACGTCCGATCTGATTTTCGATGAAGACTTTGCCCTTTCTGTGCTCAGCAATACGATCGCCTACAAAGTGAATAACCGGGCGACGCTGACGTTCCTCGGCGGCGCGGGATTCGGCACCAATACGGGCTCTGATCTGCTCAACCCGAACGCCAGACGCCTGAATCCGCCCGTGAGTATTCCTCCGAACCCTCTACTGCCCTCCCCGAACTCCGGCCTCATCAGCGATATCGCCCAGGATGGCTCGCCCCGCGCAATTATCTACGCGGGTCAGGTGGCCGGTAACTTCGGGCTCTCGAAGACCACCTCGCTGCGCACCGCCCTGACTTTTATTAATGTCGCGCACGTCAATGATGTCGCCACCGCCGTCGCCGCGACCAACCTGTTCGGCTCCGACGGAGCGCGCGTCGCCGGTCTGCCCGATGGGTTTATCACCAACCTGCCGGGAGTGTTGCCGGTTGATGCCAACGGGGTGGTCCCGATTACGGGAGTGGCCGTTCCGGTTGCGCTCCTCACCAGTCAGTTCGCTTCCGCCTATCGCCTGCTCGACACCTATGCGAGCCTGACGCTGCGGGTCGGCAGCAAGTGGCCGCTGCGGCTGTGGGGAGATTATGTGAGGAATCTCGGAGCTGGCGACAATATTCCCGGGCCCGCCACGCCCGGCTCGCTCAAGCAACTCGCACGCGACCGGGCCGACGGGCTCGTGCTAGGATTAGACCTCGGTAATCTGAGCAAGGTCGGCAATTTCGACTTCAATTATCGCTATGTGCTGATCGAGAGCGACGCCACCGTAGCTTCCGGGAATAATGATCAGTGGCACACGAATATTCGGGGTCATGATCTGCGTGTGAGATATAACGCGGCGCCGAATATTACGCCGTTCTTCTCGATCATGGTATCGCAGGACTACGATCCGCGACTGATCGGCTTCAGCGATCTGGCCACATTTCCGGTCACCAATCAAGCGCCGGGAAGAAATCCGACCGCCTTCCGGCCACGCGCCGGCATACTGTTTACCTTCTAGCGAGAAGCGGCAAGCCCGGGGTGCGAATAGATGGCAAGCGGTCTCATAAATGGTTATCGCCCGAGATTCAGGATGTTGACGAGTAACGTGAATCACTTAGATAGTATTTATGAGGCCGCTTCCAGTATGCTGACACGCAGACGGCGACCACTCCGGCCCAGCTGGTTTATTTCCAGATCGGAGGAGCTGATTTTAATCAGGGCTCGATCCATCAGGTCGTCAGCACTAGAGTAGAAGCTATGAGCACGAAACTAGACACAGGGATGTCGGTGACCGACCTTGCCTTCGAGACAGAGATGGTTGAGGTGGGTGTGAATCCCCTTACGTGGAACTTCCCCAGGGAGATTGAGCGGGCTTTTCTGAAAGATTATTTCGACAAATCCATCAAGCACGTGCGGGTCGCTCTGATCCTGGGAGCGTGTCTATATGGAAGCTTCGGCTATCTGGATGCCTGGCTCATGCCGGAGGCGGAAGTCAAGATATGGCTCATCCGCTATGGGTTTATCTGTCCGGCGCTGATCGGCGGTTTTTTCTTCACCTTCTCTCACCATTTCGAGAAGCACATGCAGGTTACGCTCTGCTTCCTGATGCTCAGCGCAGGACTGGGCGTCGTCGCTTTTACGGTGGTCTCGCCTCCACGGAGCTACCTGTACTATGACGGAATTATTCTCGTCTTCATGTATTCCTACTCGTTTATCAAGCTCAGATTTCTTTATGCCGCATTTGTCTCATTGACTCTCATAGTTGCCTATGAAATTACGGCCATCTGGATCAGCCCGACGCCGCTTACGGTTCTGGTGAATAACACTTTCTTCATCCTGGCGGCGAACACCATCGGAATGTTTGCCGGCTACCTGCTGGAACTCTATCTCCGCAATGATTTCGTCCACGACCTTTTACTATCGGCCGAGCGCAATCGCTCCGAGCGGCTGCTGCTCAATGTATTGCCGAAATCGATCGCCGATCGTTTGAAACACGATCACACCAATATCGCGGAAGGGTTTGAGGAAGCGACCGTCATCTTCGCCGATATGGCCGGCTTCACCAAGATGTCCTCCACCACTCCTCCC
>JANOGZ010000615.1:0-5520 GCA_031406255.1 Pyrinomonadaceae bacterium
TTCATTTCATGTACCCAATCGCTATCGGGCGGAATCCATGCTGGATTCCAGATGATCTCGCTCGCTTCCCGCTCGCCGACCACGATCGGGAATTCTTTTAAGCCGACGCCGATCGGATAAATTTTGACCTCTTTACCATCCTGCCAGAGCGTCAATTGAAAGGCCGGAACATTCACGGTGATTTCAATATCCGGCTGCCCTTCGACGAGCGTGGTGCGCTCGATCCGGCCGCCTGTGTATTTATCCGACCGCGCTGACTCATGTCGCTCAGCCGGGTTCGTCGTCTGCGCTGGCGCCGGGCTGCCAAGGCCGAGCGCGATCACAAACATCAGCGCCGTCGCCACCGTTTTTGTTCCTGAGATACGCATGCGTATTTTCCCTTTATGCTTTCTCCGGCCGAGCGGCGCGCACTCTCCGGCCGCCGCACTTGCGGCGACCCGTCGCACCCGATGTTATATCGTAATAGATTTTAACGTGTTCTCGGGGAGTAGTCAGTTTGTATTGTCATCGAGGGAAATGGTTGTCCCGGAGCACACTTTCGTGAGAAATAGGGCGAAAGTATCGGAAATATCGAAAGTTTTGCGCGTGATCCGGCCAACGATCCGGTGGGTGAGACGCTCCGCGCCCGATGCAAACTCACGTCTCGGTTTCGTCAATTGACCAAGTATAAGGTTTGATCTTTACCGAGAAAATCTTTCTTCGACCGCTTCTTCACCAATCCGGATCGTTCCAGCTCGAAGTAAGCGCGCTGGATCTCGCCTTTATCGACCGCGAGGCGCTGGGCGAGGAGCGCGGGCGAAGGGAGAGGGTCGCCGCTCGCGATCTGTTTATTACGAATCTGCGTTTCGATCTGATCGCGAACCTGCGCGTATACAGGACCTTTCGTAGGGTCGCCCAGTTGGATATCTACCATCGGTTTATGAGGTCTAACTTTGACATTAAATACGGATCATACTTCGGCATGCAGTATAACACCTCGGCCGCGGCCGGATCATACTCCGACCGCTTTGATCGACCGACCCGTAAAAGGTGGGAGGCACGAGCGGGCGCGTTCACCCCCCGCGGCGCTTCTCCTAGCGCGTATCGCCGGAAAAATACCAGAAATAAGCCGCCTGAAAGATACCGATCAGGAGACCGATCACCGCGCCGAATAATTCTATCGTCTTCAGATGCTGCTGTGCGATGGAGAGGACGAGTTGTTCGAGTTTTTCCGCGGGATAGTCCGCGACCTTTTTACGCACGATGCCGCCGATATCAAAATCGGCGATCGCGGCGGGCAGGCGCTCGCGCGCTGCCGTCGTGATGCGCTCGGTGAGCGCCGCCGAAACGCGCGCGACGGAAGCTTCCGGCAGATGATCGGAGAGGCGCCCGATCGGAGCGACCAGCAGCCGCTCGATCTGCGCGCTCAGGATCGAGTTGATCATGCGCGCCGTTTCTTCGCCGGCGAGCACGCCGAGCAGTCCCCTCGAGAGAAAGTTTTTAAGGCGCTCAGCCGAATCAGGGCTGGCATGTTCGAGGAGTGCGCGCAGGGTATGCGGGCGCAGGCGTTCGAGGGCGTCCGTGGCGTACGCCGAGACGGAAGCGGCCAGGGCCGGACTCTGCGCGAGCACCAGCAGACGCTCCGCGACCTGATCCTTGATCAACTGCAGCTTATCGGGAGCGATCTGTCCGACGAGCTCATTGATCGGTCGCGCCAGCACGTTATCAATCGTCGTATCCAGGAAAGCTTCGGCTTCCTGCTCGAACGCTTCGCCGCGCAGGAATTCTTCGACGCGTCGCGGCAGTGTTTTGTTGACCATGTCGTCAACTTCGGTGTGGATGCGCTCGCGCGAGACGAAGATTTTTTTGAAGAAAGAAAGCTGCTGGTAATAATCATCGACCTCACGCTTGATGAGCACTCCGATCTGCGTGCGCGTTCGCGGATTGGTCGCGATCTCGGCGAGGTGCGCGACGATGGGCGGCACCTGTCGGTCAATGCGCTCTTTGATGATCGCGACCGTCTGCGGCGTGAACATTTCGGCGAGGGTGGCGTTACTGGCGGCCAGTTCATCCACCCGCGCGCTGACGAAATCGCGCACCTTCGCTTTAAAGCCCCCTTCGCTGACGATGCCGCGAAAGCGATTTTCGACGAATCCCAGAACCTGCTCGAAGGTCTCCTCATCGACCGCCTCAGTGAGTCGTCGCGCCAGCACTTCGTCGACGCGGCGATCGATAAAGCTGTTGACGGCCTCAGCCGTTTCTTCGCTCTTTAAAATATCCGCGATGTATTCGGCGAGACGATATTGCAGCGCGGAGATGGCATCAAGCACGACTCCGCGCGCTCCCGACGGCAACGCATCAAGGAAAGACGGGTACGGTGTGCTGAGCAGGTCGTTCGTATAAGCGTTGACGAAAGCCTCCACTTTGCGACGAAAGAAATCGGTTTCGAACAGCGCGTTGACGACCGTGTCCTGCGAGACCAGCTCATTGCCGACGGCGTTGCCGATCGTCTGCGCGAGACGTTCGCGGTGGCGCGGAATCATGCCCTGCGGCCAGATCGTCAACCCCAGAACTTTGACCGGACGACGCGGGCGAAAAAGCATGCGGATCGCAAGCCATGCCGCTCCGTAACCGTGGATGGCGGCGATGACGACGATGGAGAGGGTAAGCGCAAGTTTATATTTTGTCTGGCTGTCGATGGCGAGAGGCCTCTTCCCGAGCGCGCTGCGAAAATCTCCACACAGACCTGATGAATGCTAAACGCACCGAGCAAACTGCGTCAAATCCGCACGTGAAGAGGCCGCGCCGTCATGAGAGCGGAGCGCACCGACCGCAGAGCGTTCTCCACGTCTTCTCCGTACACATAAGCTCCCTTTGCCGGAGCCTGACTGAGAAGTCCCGTCAGGGACGGAATGTTCACAGCCTCAGCACAGATTTCGTTATCCGCGCTGCGAATCATGGGGTACTACTAACTATAAAGATGTCACCCCGACGAGGCTTAAAGAAGGCTTCTTTTAGACGCACTCTCAATTTTATACAGGTGGGCGGGCCGGGTAGTCCGGCTGCGACATGAAGTGCTGTTCCAGCGCCGCCATCAGCGCGAGGGCGACATCCTCGCGCCAGTGACGGGCCACCACCTGCACGCCGACGGGCAGTCCGGCGCTCCCCACTTCGACCCTGCGCGCGGCGCGTTCGACAACGTCTCTTCCGGTCACGCGGTCTGTCTCTTCGCCATCTCGGACGCGAGTCGCGGCGACGACTCCGGCCGGCATCCCCAGAAGATTATAGAGCCCCGCGTAGCTGAGCGCATCGCTCAGATAAAAGCTGCTGCCATGCGTGAGGGCCGGAAGGGCGTCCGGCGGGCAGATGATGGCATCAAAACGCCGGTCATCCAACTCCCGGATGAAGCGCGCGCGGTAGCGCGTGCGCTCTTCGACCGCTCTCCAGTAGCCGTCTGCCGACAGGCGACCGATGCGTCGCGCGCTCTCCGCCAGGCGTCTCTGCCCGATCAACGCCATCTCCCATGCCGCCACACGGAGCAGGCTCCGGGGCAGGGCGAGGGTCCGCACGATTCGATTGATACGCCAGTCGCGCCGGCTTTTCCCCAGAACCCGCCGCGCGCCGGCCATGCCGTCGGCGAAGAGCAGTCGTTGATAGATGTTCCATGCTTCGGCGACGTCCGGCGGAGTCCATTCTTCGACCGTCACGCCGCGCTCACACAGAGCCGCGGCGGCTTCACGCACCGCCCGCCGAACGGCCGGCGCGGCCCGCAGAACACCGTTATCGGTGTACATCGCGACGCGCAGGTTTTCGAGCGAGACGGAGGCGAGGTCGCCGAGTCCGACCGGCGCGATGCTCGGATCAAAGGCTTCCTGTCCGGGCGCCGCGAGGACGCCGAGCGCGAGGCTTAAGTCGGCCACGCGACGCGCCATCGGGCCCGGCTGCGCGAGGATCGCTTCCTGACCGGCGAAGATCTTCGCGTGGCCGATCATCGTCAGCCTTCCCGAAGTGGGTTTGAGCGCATGGATGCCGCAGACATGCGCGGGCAGACGGACGCTGCCGCCGATGTCGCTTCCGAGGCCGAGGGGTGAGCCGCCCGCCGCGATGATCGCCCCGCAACCCCCGCTTGAGCCGCCCGGCGCGCGCTCAAGGTTCCATGGATTGTTGGTCCGGCCGTAGACGGGGTTATCCGCCTCGTTGAGCATCACGAGTTGCGGGATGTTGGTCTTGCCGAGAATGATCGCCCCGGCGCTGCGCAGGCGCGCGACGAGCGGGCCATCGGCGGTCGCCCGGTGCCCGGCGCGCTCCGATAACCCGATGGTGGTCGGCGCGCCTGCCACGTCGAAAGATTCTTTGATGGTGATGGGTACGCCGTGAAGCGGCCCGAGAGGTGTGCCCTCGCGGCGGGCAGCGTCGGCCGCCGCCGCCGCGGCTCGCGCCTCGTCGAAGAGAGGCACGACGACCGCGTTCAAATGTGGGTTGACGGCTTCAATGCGCCCGATATGCGCCTCGACCGCTTCGCGCGCCGGGAGTGCGCCGCGCCCGATCTCTCGCGCCATCTCCGTCGCGCTCATAGCCGTGATATCCATAAAGCAGTGATCAGTGGTCAGTAGTCAGTGATCAGTGCGGAGTTAATGGTGCTTTTTCTGACCACTGACCACTGATCACTGACCACTGTAAGTTTCATACCCGGCATCGATCCAGGCGGTCGTTCCGCCCGCGACGTTGAAGAGTCGCCGGAAGCCCCGGCGCACCAGGAGACTGGTGGCGGCGCTCGAGCGGTAACCGCCCGCGCAGATGACGGCCGTTGGGCGCTCGGGGTCTAACTGTGTGAGATGTTCCTCCAGGCGCGGCGCGAGCGGAGCGCTGACGGCTCGCGGCACGTGGCCCGATTGATATTCCGGAGGACGGCGAACGTCGACGACCTGCAGGTCGGCTCGCTCGTCCAGCAGGCGGCGCAACTCATCGACGGATACCTGCGTGATCGTCTCCGTCTCCAGATCGGCCGCCTTCCATGCTTCCATGCCGCCGCCGAGAAAGCCCCGGACGCTCTCGATGCCGACGCGCGCCAGTCTCATCACCCCTTCATCCACCATCTTCTCATTGTCGACGACGATCACGAGCGGGGCGCCGAACCGGATGAGGCTTCCGGCCCACATCGCGAACTGTCCGCCGAGGCCGATGTTGATCGCGCCGGGGACATGGCCCGCGCCGAACTCGACGGCCGGTCGCACGTCGAGAATCACGTAACCCTGATTCGCGAAGTGAGCGACCTCTGCGGGCGCGAGCGCCGCGGGGCGCGGCAGTTCTTCGAGGGCGCCCCCGGCGCCGGTCCGGTTGATCTCGGCATCGCGAGAGAAATAGCCCGGCTGTTCCGGGAGATCATGGGTCATCAGGCGAACGAATTCACTCTTCGGCATGGGGGCGAGCGCGTAGTTGGATTTTCTCTGCTGGCCGATGGTTGAAGAGGTCTCCTTCGAGATGTTGCGCCCGCACATCGAGCCCGCGCCGTGCGCCGGATAGACTTCGACGCGGTCGTCG
>JANOGZ010000642.1:0-1773 GCA_031406255.1 Pyrinomonadaceae bacterium
GATCCGTTTATGGTTTCGTGCGCAACCGGTACTTGAACGCACTGGACTCATTGCAGAAGACGGCGGGAATAGTTCGTGAGCGGTCACGGGTGGCGACAGAGCCCGGGCGATCATTTTTACCGCGCTCTGACTACGGACGCTTTGGTGGGAACCTAGGCGGCCCGGTGCTCTTTCCACGCTTCGGCGAGGGCGGCCCCGCGATCTTTAACGGCAAAGACAAGCTGTTCTTCTTTACATCTTATGAAAGACTCCAGACCGGCAGTGCCGCGGCGGCGGGTGGTATTACCACTCCCACGGCGGCCGGGTTTGCGTTGTTGAATTCAATTCCGGGACTCTCCGCAGGAAATCTGGGGATCCTCAATCGCTTTGTGCCACCCGCGCCGACGAACGACGCCGGTACCATCACTGTTGCCGGCAGGGCGATTCCGATCGGCAACGTTACTTTTGCGTCCCCCAACTTCTCGAAGCAGAACCATTTCGTATCAAACTTCGACTACATTCAATCAACTACGACGCAGCATCGTATCCGTTTCGGTTTCACCAATCTGGCGGATATCGATACCTCGGCCAATTTGCCCATCTTCTTCGCGCCAGTGCCGGGCAAGCAGCGATTGTTTTCCTACACGCTGGTGCATAACTTCACGTCGAATCTGACCAATGAGACGCGCCTCGCGTTTCGCCGGTCATCCCAATCGTTCCCGGTCCCGAGTTTCCCGTTCCCGGGTCTCGATGTTTTCCCGAATATCGGGTTGCTCGATCTCGCGATT
Organism: Pyrinomonadaceae bacterium; assembly: GCA_031406255.1. Lineage (GTDB taxonomy): Bacteria > Acidobacteriota > Blastocatellia > Pyrinomonadales > Pyrinomonadaceae > JANOGZ01. The sequence continues at coordinate 768 of JANOGZ010000642.1, forward strand.
GACATCGGGCCGAGCGGCAACGCCCCGCAATCCGGCATTGAGAACAACTATCAGGTCGTTAACAACGTAACCTACCTTGCGGGCAATCACTCGTTCAAGTTTGGCGGTGACTTCCGTAATGTCATCTCGCCGCAGAGATTTGTGCAGCGCGAACGCGGCGATTACCAGTATCTGTCGACAGACACTTTCCTGCGCGACATCAGCCCGGATTCTTTGGGCGAGCGCAATGTAGGTGGGAATACATACTTCGGTAATCAGAGAATCCTGTATGCCTTCTTCCAGGATGATTACCGTCTTCGTCCGAACGTGACGCTCAACCTCGGGTTGGGTTACTCGTATCAGGAAGTTCCGCTCGGGGCCAAGTTTCAAGCGGCGAACGCCATCGCTTCGGTTCCGGGTCTGGTTGAGTTCAAAGCTCCCAAAACAGAAAAGAATAACTTTGCACCGAAGATCGGCATCGCTTACTCGCCCAACTTCGATTCAGGATTGCTGGGTAGCATCTTCGGAAGCGGCGGCAAGAGTTCGATTCGCGCTGGCTTCTCGTTGGGTTATGACTACATCTTCGACAATCTTTACATCCTGTCGAACCCACCACAGGCGCAGCAGACAATTGACGTTGATCCAGACGCGGCTATTCCGGGCTTCCTGGCCAGTGGAGGTATTCTTCCTACGCCACAGGGTGGCTTAACTGACGCGGCGACGGCGCGACTTGCCACAGGTTCCTTCATTCCTGACCAGGAGGTGCCGTATGCGATTACGTATACCCTCAGCTTCCAGCGTCAGTTTTTGAAAGACTATTCGGTTGAGGTACGGTACCTCGGCACACGAGGCGTCCGCCTGCTCACGCAAAACCGAATCAATCGTCAACCTAGAGTCTCGCCGCAACTCGGCGGTCTGCCAACGTTCCTGTCGGCACCGTCACAGGCACAGATTGATGCGCTTCCGTTGACACTGGCGACCATTAATACGCGCTCAAGCTTTGTCCCGAGGTTTGCGGCGGCGGGCT
>JANOGZ010000683.1:0-4378 GCA_031406255.1 Pyrinomonadaceae bacterium
AGGTAACTAATTCAAAAATTTAAAAGTTAGAACGTGGCACGCGGTTCGCTCTGAGGGCGTGTGATGGTAGATGTGCCCCGTCCAAAAGGTGTTCGTAACCGTCGCTTGCGCAAAGCCGCAGGCGCTTTCGTTGTTGTGGCCGGGATCGCGCTCATTACCTACGGCGTCTCGCGTCTTAAACCAGCCGCGCCGCGCGTCGAGCTCGCGACATTCTACGTCGGCACGGTGAAACGCGGCGAGATGCTGCGGCAAGTGCGCGGGCTCGGAACGCTCGTGCCGGAAGATGTTCGTGTCGTCGCGGCGAGTACGGAGGGGCGCGTCGAGCGTATCTATGTTCAGCCGGGAGAGCAGGTCACGGCCGGCACGGTGCTGCTCGAACTGAGCAACCCGCAACTGCAGCAAGCTGCCGTCGACGTTGAATATCAGATCAAAGCGGCCGCCGCCGAACTGAATAACATCCGCGTCCGCCTGGAAAGCGAACGGATGAGCCAGCAATCAACCGTCGCGACCGCCCAGTCAGAATATAACCAGGCCCGCATGCAGCTCGACGTCGACGAGAAACTCGCCGCCGAAGGTCTTGTTCCGGCATTGCAATTGAGACTCTCGCGCACGCGAGTCGAAGAACTCGCCAATCGCTTTAGCATCGAAAAGCAGCGACTCGCGATGAGCCCACAGGCCAAACAAGCGCAGCTCGCGACGCAACAGGCGAGGATCGAGCAACTGGGTGCCCTCGCCAGCCTCAGCCGCGGCCAGGTTTCCAGCCTTCGCGTCGTTGCCGGGACAAACGGCGTGCTGCAACAAGTCTCGGTCGAGGTCGGGCAGCAGGTCACACCGGGCACGAACCTCGCGCGCGTCGCCGATCAAACGACATTGAAAGCCACCCTGCAAATTCCCGAAACGCAAGTCCGCGACGTTCAGCTCGGGCAGCTTGCCCAGATCGATACGCGGACGAGCGGCATCATCGAAGGACGCGTCCAGCGCATTGATCCGGCGGTGCAGCAGGGCACAGTCCCCGTCGACGTCCAGCTCATCGGGGGCCTGCCGCAAGGCGCGCGGCCCGATCTGAGCGTTGATGGCACGGTCGAGCTCGAGCGTCTGGAGAACGTGCTTTTCGTCGGTCGTCCCGCGTTCGGCGGGGCGCAGAGTACGATCAATCTCTTTCGCATCGAGGAAGGTGGCCGCTTTGCTGTTCGCGTCCCGGTGAAACTGGGACGCAGCTCCGTCAACACCGTCGAGGTTCTCGAAGGCTTACGCGAAGGCGATCAGGTCATCCTGTCTGATACCTCCCAATGGGACAGCTACAGCCGCCTGGAATTGAAATGAGGGAAAGCAGGAGTTAGCAGCCGGAAATCGCCACGCAGAATAAAACCGTTTTGTATCTTGACCACTGCTTCTAGAGGGGAAAACCCATGAGTTCACACACCGATCCGCTACTACGCCTTGATGACGTACGTAAAGTCTTCTACACCGATGAAGTCGAAACCCACGCGCTGTCAGGCATTCACATGGAGATCCGTCGCGGCGAGTACGTTGCTATCGCGGGACCATCGGGCTGCGGCAAGTCGACTTTGCTTTCGATCATCGGGCTTTTGGATACGCCGACCGATGGCGAGTACACATTGAACGACAAACCGGTGGCGCGCCTTTCTCTCGCCGAACGCGCCCGCATTCGCAATCAGGAGATCGGCTTCATCTTTCAAGCCTTCAATCTGATCGGCGATCTGTCCGTCTATGAAAACGTCGAACTTCCGTTGACGTACCGAAGCATCGCGGCGAGCGAGCGCCGACAGCGCGTCGAAGAAGCGCTCGAGCGCGTCGGCATGGCGCACCGCATGAAGCACTACCCTTCGCAACTCTCCGGCGGGCAACAGCAGCGTGTGGCGGTCGCCCGCGCCGTGGCCGGAAGCCCTTCCGTACTGCTCGCTGATGAGCCGACCGGAAATCTCGATTCGACGAGCGGTGAAGCGGTCATGAAACTGCTGCGCGAGCTTCACCAATCCGGCGCGACCATTTGCATGGTCACACACGATCCGCGCTACGCACGCTACGCCGAACGAACGTTTCATCTTTTCGACGGTCAGGTCGTGGAAGAGACCCGCGACGCGCACGCCGAAGAGGAGCTCGAAGAGAGCGGCTTTAAGGTGTGAGCTGACGTAGAAACGTCGACAGTCAAGCGGCAGGCGGAAAGGTGAAGCGATGAAGGGAATGTGGCACGACGTCCATTGCGCGGCCCGGATGCTGGTGAAAAGCCCCGGCTTTACCCTAGTCGCGGGGCTCACACTACTGCTCGCGCTCGTCGCCCGTTACATCCCGGCGCGCCGCGCAATGCGCGTCGACCCGATGGTCGCGCTCAGATACGAGTAGTAGCAAGGAATGGTTGTTGATGAAGCTGTTTCCTCACAAATTGCGCCAGCGTTTCGCCACTCGTTCGTATGACGAACGGCGCATCCTGTTTGATCTCGGCCAGGCGGCACGGGGCGCGATTAACATCGGTGACCTTTATCGTTTAAGCGTGACGAAAATCGCCGATGCGCTCGGCACGAAACGCATCTCGATCTTCATCCGCGACGAGGCGACAGGCGACTTTGTAGCCCGCGTCTCAACCCATGATGAGAACATAACCGGCAACGAGGAAGCCAGCCCCGAACAATTCGCGCCGCCGGTCAAACACGGCGTCTTAGAAAAGAACTCTCTTGTCGTCAAGCGGCTGCGCGGACTGAGCATGCCGCTGGGCGTCACCGCGCGCGACCTTGAGACGTGGACGCGCGCCTTCGCCGCTTCGGATACGGTGGCGCGGGCGCGTTGTGAGCGCGTGTGCGCGACGCTGCGCGAGATGGAGGCGAGATTGCTCGTCGGTATCACGATGCAGGATCGCCTCGTCGGTATCCTGGCTGTCGGCGAACGTGAAGATTCACGCGTGTTCTCCGCCGAAGACAAGCGGATGCTGATGTCGGTCGCAAGTCAACTGGCCTTCGTCATCGAAAACGCGAAGCTCGTCGAACGTTTGGTCGAAGAAGAAGGCCTGCGGCGTGAGCTCGCCTTGGCCGCCGAAGTGCAGCAAAAACTGCTGCCTGCCCGTCCGCTTGAAACCTCAAACTTCACCCTCACCGGTTTCTGCCGCCCGGCGCGCGTGATCGGAGGCGATTATTACGATTTTCTGTCGCTCGGCGCTGGCCAGACGGGCATCGCCGTCGCCGATGTCGCGGGAAAGGGCATTGCGGCGGCGCTGCTGATGTCGAGCGTGCAAGCCTGCCTGCGTAGTCAATTGCTTAATCGCCGCGCTGATATTGATGAGGCGGATTCGGTAATTGATTTAATACGAACGATGAACAAGCTCGTCTACGCTTCGACCGGCGACGCCAGTTACGTGACCTTCTTCTATGCGCTGTTCGACGAAGGAACGCGACGGCTGCATTACATCAACGCGGGACACAATCCGCCGCTACTCATCAAAGCGCAACATCCCGAACAGAGATTAAAAACGACAGGGCGCGGTGGAACGGGCCGCGGGATGCCCGGGCCGGTTTTCCTGAATGGCGCGTTCGCAACTAAAGGCTCGCAACTGAACGGCGCCGCGGTATTGGAAGAAGCAGTGGCCGATCGCGGTTTCGATGATCTAAGCAGGGTCGATCACAAAGAAAGCGGAGCGGAGATACGCGAACTCACTGTGGGCGGCTCAGTGCTCGGCGTTTTTGAGGATTACCCTTACGAGCAGGAGACGATTCAAATGGAGAGCGGCGACCTGCTCGTCGCTTACACCGATGGTTTGACTGAAGCCCTCAGCGTGGACGGCGTCGAGTTCGGAGAGACGCAGCTCCGCGAGACGCTCGTCGAATGCGCGCATCTGTCGGCCGAAGAAGTGCGCGATGTGGTCTTGCGAAAAGCCCGCGAGTGGTGTGCGGGCACAGCGCAACACGATGATCTGACATTCGTTATTTTGAAGGTCAAGTAAACGGAGAATGTCAGAGTCGGAAAATACGGTAGACCGAGCCGCGAGAAGTTTCGAGGCTCCTGCCTTCCAGGCTGGATCGAGGTGGCGTGATGACGAGTTTGGGGCAAGACATACGTTACGCAGCGCGGATGCTCTGGAAGACTCCCGGCATCACGGTGGTGGCAGTAGTGGCATTGGCCCTGGGGATCGGGGCGAATACAGCGATCTTCTCGGTCGTAAATACGGTGTTGTTGCGCCCCCTGCCATACCGTGATCCGGAACGGCTCGTCATGCTGTGGGAGAATCATCCCCAGGCGGGGCGCATGGGCGTCGCCGGACTGAATTATCTCGAATGGAAGAAAGAGCTTCAGTCATTCGAGAATAGCGCGCTGTTTGTCGGATCGGCCATTGATCTGGCGGGTGTGGGTGACGCGGAGCAGGTTGAGG
>JANOGZ010000716.1:0-3382 GCA_031406255.1 Pyrinomonadaceae bacterium
TGTCATTCTGATCCAGACCACGCAGCAAAGCGTTAGCGAACACTGAATGCCCGCCACCGCCATCATCAACCACCGGCTCGTTCCCGCCCGAAGCCATCAGCGTGCGAGACCTGCTCGCCATCATTTTCTGCAAGTACCTCCCCCGCTCCTGCGGTGTCGAGAGAGACGCCCCGGCCGCCCTAACGATCGTTCCCGAGTAACAACTATCGGAGACAATTAGCACGTGCTTTGCAGGTACTCCCTTGATGTTGACCGTAATATCGTCGGCGCTGATCCAGTTGGAATTATCCGTGCGTTGCGCATCCACAGGGAGCCAATAGGCTTTATCCACCTCAGTGTCGTTAATTCCATGACCTGCGTAAAAGATCAGTAGGTTTGCATTAGGATCTAGCTCTCTGCGATAGGAGCTCAGGGCCGCCAGGATTTGCTGCCTGGTGGCGTTCAAGAGTAGCCTGGTTTGAAATCCGTACCTTTCTCGCAGCGCAGCTTCAACGACCCGGGCGTCGTCCTCTGCCGTTTTTAAGCTCTGGAAGTTCTGATAATTATTGTTGCCGATTACAAGTGCATAGTAGCGACCGGGAGAGGGCAGTCCTGCTGCATTGTCATCTAGTGCCGGCTTTATTCCTCGATCTTGCGTTTGCGCTCTGAAGGGCTGCACCACAAGGAGGGACACGAGGGCGACCATAATCGTTATGGCTCTAAAGGGGGAAGCCGTCATTTTCATAAAGCACCACTGATGGGTTCAAGGCTGATGAGGTAGATATTTTCCAGAAGGCTTAAGGAGCAGGGCTCCAGTGGATAGGCGCGGCGCAAAGGTTAGATTAGCAGTCTGAGCGTATCAATCGACTTTTCGCCTTTTGCGTGCAGCTTACGCTCTCGACTACACCGTCACGGTCTCGCGGTACTCGCCCCACACGCGGCGCAGGCGATTGCTGATCTCGCCCACCGTGGCATACGCTTCGACGCAGGCGAGAATGCGGGGCAGGAGATTCTCCGTGCCGCGCGCCGCCTCTTCCAGCGCGATCAGCGCCGTCTCGGTCGCCTTTTGGTCGCGCCTCTCGCGCACGGCGCGCACGCGTTCGACCTGCGCTTGCTCGATCGCCGGATCAATGCGCATGATCGGAATGGGCGTCTCTTCTTTAATAGTGAAACGGTTGACGCCGACCACAATCGCATCACCCCTTTCGACCGCGCGCTGATACTCGTAGGCCGCTTCCTGAATCTCCCGCTGCACGTAGCCCGTCTCGATCGCGCGCAGCATTCCGCCGAGCGCATCTATCTTCTCGATATAGTCGGCGGCGCGGCCTTCGATCTCACTCGTCAGATACTCGATCGCGTAAGAGCCGGCGAGCGGATCAACCGTGTCGGCGACTCCCGATTCATGTGCAATCACCTGTTGCGTGCGCAGCGCGAGGCGTGCCGCCCCCTCGGTCGGCAAAGAAAGCGCTTCATCCATCGCGTTGGTGTGGAGCGACTGCGTTCCGCCCAGCACCGCGGCGAGCGCCTGAATGGTCGTGCGGACGATGTTTACCTCCGGCTGCTGCGCCTGGAGGGTTGACCCGGCGGTCTGGGTGTGAAACCTGAGCATCATCGAACGCGGATCGCGCGCCCCGAAGCGGTCCCGAATCGTGCGCGCCCACAGGCGCCGCGCCGCGCGAAACTTCGCGATCTCTTCCAGAAGATTGTTATGCGCGTTGAAGAAGAAGGAGAGGCGCGGCGCGAAGTCATCGACACGGAGGCCAGCCGCGAGCGCCGCCTGCGTATAGGCGATCGCATCGGCGATCGTGAAGGCCACTTCCTGGACGGCCGTCGAGCCGGCCTCGCGGATGTGATAGCCGCTGATCGAAATCGTGTTCCAGTTCGGCACTTCGCGCGCGCAGAAGGCGAACGTGTCGGTCACGAGACGCAGCGACTCGCCCGGCGGATAGATGTACGTGCCACGCGCGATGTATTCCTTCAGAATATCGTTCTGAATCGTGCCCTGGAGTTTCTCCGCAGCGACGCCCTGTTTTTTCGCGACGGCGATGTAGAGGCACAACAGCGTCGCGGCGGTCGCGTTGATCGTCATCGACGTCGAAACGCTGTCGAGCGGGATCTGGTCGAAGAGCCGCTCCATATCTTCGAGCGAATCGATCGCGACGCCGACCTTACCCACTTCGCCCGCGGCGAGCGGATCGTCCGAATCCAGGCCGATCTGCGTCGGCAGATCAAAAGCGACGGAAAGACCGGTCGTGCCCTGCGCCAGCAAATACTTGTAGCGCGCGTTCGATTCTTCGGCGGTGGCGTAACCGGCGTACTGGCGCATCGTCCAGAAGCGCCCGCGATACATGGTGCGGCGCACGCCGCGCGTATACGGAAACTCTTCCGGCGCGCCCAGATCACGCTCATAATCCGGCGCTTCCGTGTTCGACGGGTTGAAATCATTGGGCAGCGTGATACCCGAGGAAGTCTCAAAGCGCTCGCGACGCAGCTGAGGCGGCGCACCTGTTTTCGTTTCCATGACCTCCGATTCCATTTCACCGGCCCGAGATCCTCAGGCCATCAGCTATCGTTCTCTGATGCGCGAAGCAGGCTCGCCGGGAAGCCTAGCACACGCCATGAGCCCCGGCAATCATAAGGGTTTTGCGAAGCTTCGTGTGAGCACTCCGAGCCGGACTCAAAAACCGATTCGGCACGGTTGACCGCAGGCGCGGGCCTCGCGTAGCATCACTAGTGTCACAGATACAGACACATAAGCACCCACACGACGAGCCGAAGAGGACACAGAGAACAATCTTGGATATCAACGATGAAGCCAAGCAGATCGTGCAGGAACTCGGCGCGGCCATCAACGCGGCGGTCGAGAGTTCCGGGGAGGTCGCCGAAGCCATCGAGCGTTTGCGCGAGGCCGGTTACGAGATGGAATTGACGCTGCGGCTGGAGATCGGCCTGCGCCAGCGTGACGAAGGGGATGAGGAGGCAGGCACCGCACCGCTAGAATTAACCGACGATGATCGACGCACGCTGCGGAGCATGAAAATACGTTTCGATGACGCCGACTCATAGTGCGCCCGAGTTTGATCCGCTCGCGGCGCGCTTCCTTTCTTTTTAAAGACGCGCTCACAGCATCATCAGCTTTCGTCCCGGCGGTCGCCAGTGATTAAGCCCGCCCGCGGATTCTTCGGGACCGGCCTTTTGCCTTGAGCCGAAACGATGTGTTATCTTGTCGGGCTTTTACTAACAGTTAAATCTCACCGCCTTTATGGCCTATTGAAGAGGAGCATCTCGAAAGAGTATGGTTACGCCTAACGGACAGCCGGACACCGCCACTAACGGGCAACATATCGGAAAAGTCGTGCAGGTCATCGGCCCCGTCATCGACGTGGCATTCGATGAAAAGTAC
>JANOGZ010000781.1:0-2725 GCA_031406255.1 Pyrinomonadaceae bacterium
GGTCGGTCTGGTCGAGTGTGATGTGATGGATGATAAAGGTAATCTAATCGCGCGCGCCAGCAGCACCTGTCTGACGCTCAGGGGAGAGCAGGCGCGTGGGCGATAACGGATGACGGCCGTGAGGCGAAGGCTGTAAAAAAATGTGCCTTATTCTTCTCGCCTATGAAGCGCATCCGGCATACAACCTGGTCCTGGCAGCTAATCGAGATGAATTTTATGAGCGGCCCACGGCTCCGGCGGCGATCTGGGAGGATCGCCGCGTGCTCGGCGGCAGGGACCTGCAGCATGGCGGCACATGGTTGGGAATGACAGATGCGGGACGCCTCGCCGCGGTAACCAATTTTCGTGACCCGCACACGCTAAAAACGGGCGCGCCGTCGCGCGGCGCGCTCGTTCGCGATTTCCTGCGCGGCGATCAGACGCCGCGCGAGTATCTTGCCGAACTCGCCACGCATGCCGATCGATATAACGGCTTCAACTTGATCGTCGGAAGCCCGCACGAGCTTTATTTCTACTCGAACCGCTCGGTAGATAAACCGCGGGCGCTAACTTCGGGAATATACGGGCTGAGCAATCACCTGCTTGACACGCCCTGGCCGAAAGTCGTGCGCGGCAAGGCGGCGCTAGCGGCGTTTCTGAGAGGAAGCGACCGGCTGGCGGCGGAAGATATTTTCACCGTTCTTGCCGATCGCGCGCCGGCTCCTGACGAGGAGCTTCCCCGTACGGGCGTCGGACTGGGGGTGGAGCGAGCGCTTTCGCCGTTATTTATCTCCACTCCGATTTACGGAACCCGTTCCTCAACCGTCCTGCTCGTCGACCGGGAGCAGCACGTCACGTTCGTCGAGCGAACCTTTACCGCCGATTCGAGCGACTGGCAAGAAGTCAGCTATCGATTCAAGATAGGAGAGCATTATGAAAGCGATTCGCGTACATGAATTCGGTGATCCGGAGGTGATGCGGTTAGAGGAGGTGACGGAGCCGCAGGCGGGCGAGAGACAAGTCGTCGTGCGTGTGCATGCTGCCGGTGTTAATCCGGTTGACACCTACATCCGGTCGGGAATGCACGCGGTCAAGCCCGCGCTGCCCTACACGCCCGGAATGGATGCCGCCGGGGTCGTTGAAGCGATCGGCGCGGGCGTCACGCGTGTGAGCGCCGGGGATAGAGTCTATGTCGCCGGAACAATCAGCGGCGCATACGCGGAGTTCGCGCTCTGCGACGAGTCGCAAGTACACGAATTGCCGCCAGCCGTCTCCTTCGCGCGCGGCGCTTCCGTCTATGTACCATATGCCACTGCCTGTCGCGCGCTTTTTCACCATGCACAGGCACGGCCGGGAGAGACTGTTTTAGTCCACGGCGCGAGCGGCGGAGTCGGCATCGCGGCGGTGCAGCTGGCGCGCGCCGCCGGACTAAGGGTGATCGGAACGGGGAGCACGGACAAGGGAAAACAGCTGGTCGCTGACGAGGGCGCGCACCACGTGCTTGACCATCACGCGCCCGATTATCTGAAGGAACTTGTAGCTCTGACCGGCGGGCGGGGGGTAAACGTCGTGCTGGAGATGCTCGCCAATGTAAATCTGGGAAAAGATTTGAGCGTTCTCGCGCCCGGTGGGCGGGTCGTTGTGATCGGTAGCCGCGGCACGGTGGAGATTGATCCGCGCGCGGCGATGTCAAAGAATGCGAGCATCATCGGCATGTCGCTACTGAACGCTTCGCCGGAAGAACTCGCCGGCGTTCACGCGGCGCTGGTCGCCGGGCTGGAAAGCGGAACGCTGCGCCCCGTAGTCGGTCAGGAGATGCCGCTTCAGGAGGCCGCGCGCGCCCACCGGGCCGTGATGCAGCCGGGCGCTTACGGTAAGATCGTTTTGATTCCGTAGTTTCTTAAAATTCAATGACCGGTAATTCACCACAGAGTGCTGGAACAGAAGCGCGAGCCGTGCTCTGGGATGTCGATGGCACGCTCATCGACTCGGCCGAATATCACTGGCTGACATGGCAGGAAGCGTTGTCGCGTGAAGGATTCGCGCTTACGCGCGAGCGCTTCGATGCTTCTTTCGGCCAGCGTAACGATGAGATTCTGCGCGGTTACTTCGGGCATGAATTCCCCGTGAGTGAGATCGAACGCATCGGCGGCGTAAAAGAGACGCTCTATCGCGAACTCGTGCGCGGGCGTGGCATCGAGCCCCTGCCGGGCGTACGCCGCTGGCTGGAACAGTTAAAAGCGGATGGGTGGCGTCAGGCGATCGCTTCATCGGCGCCGGCGCTCAATATTGAAGCGATCGTCGGCGCGCTCGGCATCGCCTCCTGCTTTGAGGCTGTCGCATCAGCCGAAGACGTCGAACGCGGCAAGCCGGACCCGCAGATCTTCCTCGCCGCTGCGAGTAAAGTCAGGGTGGCGCCGGCGAGGTGCGTGGTGGTTGAGGATGCGCCCGCGGGCATCGAAGGAGCGCGTCGCGCCGGGATGCGCAGCATCGGCGTGCGCTCGACGCATGCGACGCTTGATGCCGATCTGGTCGTCAGCACGCTCGATGAGCTTTCCGCTCGAGCTTTCGACGAATTGCTCGGCTCTGGTAGATAATCATGACCATGCGAGACGCGCTGGTGCTTGGAGCGACGGGGCTTGTCGGCGGGCTTTGTCTTGATCTTCTGGCGAGCGATGATTCTTATCGTAAGATCATCACGCTTGGAAGAAGGGTTGTGCCGCGCCGGGAGGCAAAGCTTGAGCAG
>JANOGZ010000809.1:0-5081 GCA_031406255.1 Pyrinomonadaceae bacterium
ACCTCCAGCCTTTCTGATACTCTGTTCCAATCCCTGGTGTTTTTAGTGTGAGACTATTGATCCCGCTCGACGTTGTTGGAAGCTACTTCTACCGCCTGTTGCGCCCCTCCTCGCAAGGAGCTCTACAATGATCCACCGCCCTGGATTCTCATTATGCCTACTTCCGCTGCTCTTACTTGCCTCCGTAACTGCCTTCGCGCAAAGACCGGAACTCGTCATGCAGACGGGGCACCCCGGAGGGCCGACCGCAGTCGCCTTCAGTCCTGACACGAGACTCGCCGTTACCGGTGGAAGCGACAACACGGTGAAGCTCTGGGACATGGGCACGGGCCGGGAGCTTCGCACCCTCAGAGGCTTTTCCCGGCCAGCCGACCGCGTCGCCTTCAGCGTTGATGGCAGGGCGATGATGGCCGCGAGCGACGACGGCACGCTGAGAGTCTGGGACGTGACCACGGGGCGCGAGTTAAGCTCGATGAGCTTCCCGACTCTCAAGAGCGTCTTCGGCATGGCGTTCAGCCCGGACCGGAAAATCTTCGCGAGCGGCGGCGACGACATGACGGTCAGCCTGTGGGAGGTCGCCACCGGCAGGCAACTGCGTGTGCTGAGCGGGAGCGGGATGAAAATCTACGCGCTCGCCTTCAGCCCCGACGGCAAGAGAATCGTCGGCGGGGGCTACGGCGGGACGATCAGGCTCTGGGACGCGGTCACCGGCGCGCCGCTGCCCTCACCGGTCGCGCCCGCTGGCATCGTCTACGCGCTCGCCTTCAGCCCTGACGGAAAACTCATCGCGAGCGGCGGCGCGGACAAGACGGTCAAGTTGGGCGACGCGAAGACCGGCGCGCTCCGGCACACGTTGAGCGGGCACACGGAGTCCGTCAAGGTAGTCGCGTTCAGCCCCGATGGCAAGACGCTCGCGAGCGCGTCGAGCGACAAGACCGTCAGGCTGTGGGAGGTCGCCACGGGGAAACTGCTGCGTGTGCTGAGCGGCGGTCAGCCGGTCGCCTTCAGTCCGGACGGCAGAGCACTCGCCGTCGGCGTGGGCGACGATGTCAGACTTTTGGATGCCTCGACGGGCGGCGAACTGGGTGCGCTGCGCGGGCACACGTCATTCGCCTACTTCGTCGCGTTCAGCCCCGACGGCAAGATGCTCGCTCAATCGGCGGCGGGCAGGCCGAACTACGTCAAGCTGTGGAACGTCGGCGCGGGCCGAGAGCTGAGCACGCTGAAGGCCGAAAACAACCTGGGCAGCCTGGCCCTCGCCTTCAGCCCCGACAGCCGCCTGCTCGCCATGCCGAGCGCCTTCAACGCGATGAGACTTTGGGAGACGCGCGCCGGTAAGGAGCGACTCACCTGGGGGAAGGAATACACATTGGACTACAGCGCGGTCGCCTTCACGCCGGACGGGCGGTACGTCGTGACCGGGAGCAACAATGGGCGAGTCGTCTACTGGGAGCCGGCCACAGGGAAGCCGGTCGGCCTGCTGAAGACCGACGCCATGATCCATAAGATGGCACTCAGCCCCGACGGCGGGCTGGTCGCCATCGCGGACTTTGAAAAAGGGCTGGCGGTCTGGGATGTCTCCGCCAGTCGGAGGCGGTTTGATCTACGCGGCCACATGAAGATGGTCAACTCGGTCGCGTTCAGCCCCGACGGGCGAACGCTCGCGAGCGCGAGCGCTGATCAGACGATCAGACTGTGGGACGTGGCCACGGGGGCAGAGCTGCGGGCGCTGAGGGGGCACGCCGACGAGGTTTTCTCGATCGCGTTCAGCCCCGACGGGCGAACGCTCGCGAGCGGGAGCCGGGACAAGACGGTCAGATTCTGGGACGCCGCGACGGGTCGCGAGCGACACACGTTGACGGGGTCGTCGGGCGACCTCGTCCTCTCCGTCGCTTTTAGCCCCGACGGGAGGCTTGTGGCGAGCGCCGGTTTTGACTCGGGGGTGAAGCTCTGGGACGTTGCGTCGGGGCAGGAGCTGGCGAGGTTGATCGCCATCGACGAGAAGGACTGGCTGGTGGTCACACCCGACGGACTGTTCGATGGCTCGGCCGCGGCGTGGGGCCTCGTCCTCTGGCGCTTCGGCCAGAACAACTTCGACGTGCTCCCGGCGGAAGCCTTCTTCAACGAGTTCTATCGTCCCGGATTATTGTCCGAGATCTTCTCAGGGCAACGTCCCGTGGCGCAGCAGAACATCGCCGACAAAGACCGTCGTCAACCAACCCTTAAGCTAATGCTGGCCGACGCGCAATCTGCCACTAAAGACATTGATTCTCGTTCCGTTCAAGTTGAGATTGAGGTCGTCGAAGCTGTTCCTGATACGAAGCGCCCGAATAGCGGGAGCGGAGCACAAGATCTGCGATTGTTCCGCAACGGCTCGCTGGTGAAAGTTTGGCACGGGGACGCCTTCGCCTTAACTGAAAAGGATGGCTGTCGCCGGCCGGCCCGGGGCAAGGTCACCTGTCACGCGACCATTCCGATCATTGCCGGAGATAATCAGTTAATGGCCTACGCCTTTAATCACGACAACATCAAGAGCGCCGACGCGACGCTCATCGTCGGCGGAGCCGAGCGGCTGCGGCGCAAGGGCACAGCCTACGTCGTGGCGGTCGGGGTGAATCGGTACGCACCGAACCCCTTCTTCAGGAATCTGAGGTTTGCGGTGGCGGACGCCGAAGAATTCGCGGCGGAGGTAGCGCGTCAGCAGGAAGGCTTAAAGAGGTATGAGACAGTTCAGGTCGCCAGGCTGATCGACGAAGCGGCGACGAAGGCAAACGTCCTCAGCGGGCTCGCGCAGTTGTCAGCGAAGATACAGCCGGAAGATGTGGTTATCGTCTATTTCGCCGGGCACGGGCTGGCCGCAGGCGGGAAGTTCTATCTGATCCCGCACGACATCGGCGCGGCGGCCAGGGCGGAGCAAACAGGTGCGCAAGTGGTGCTCGACGCGCTGCTTGCGGCGCACGGGATTTCCGACAGGGAGTTAGCAGACGCCTTCGCGGGCATCGATGCCGGGCAGCTCATGCTCGTCATCGACGCGTGCAACTCCGGGCAGGCGTTGGGCGGCGAGCGTGAGGGGCGTGGGCCGATGAACTCGAAGGGACTGGCGCAGCTCGCCTATGAGAAGGGCATGTATATCCTGACGGCAGCGCAGAGCTACCAGGCGGCACAAGAGGCAGCACGCCTCGGACACGGCTTTCTGACTTATGCCCTGGTAGAAGAAGGATTGAAGAAAGCGGCGGCAGACAAAGAACCGGAGGATGGACAGGTGCTGATACGGGAGTGGCTCGACTATGCCACAGAGCGGGTGCCGCAGATGCAGGAGGAGAAGATGATCGAGCAGTTGCGCGGTCGCGGGCTCAACATCGCCTTTGTCGAAGGTGAAGAGCGGGTTGCCGAGCCGGAGAAGCGCAGCGTGCAGCGCCCGCGTGTCTTCTACCGCCGCGAGTTGGAAGCGCAACCGCTGATCGTGGCCAGACCTGGAGCATCACAATAGTGATTTCATTGCTCCGCTAAAAGAACATCCGTTTGTCGAGATAAGTTTTGCTTCTCAGTGTCGCTGAGTATTCCCCAGTTCTTCTTAGTTCGCATACATTTCGCATACAAGTCTGACCGGGACAGTTGAGAGTTGCTCTAAAAATGACTTCCCCATATGGGGCACCCAGTCTTGTATCTAAATAATCTCCGCCAACAGGTCGTCGAGGAAGGAATCTGTCCGGCGGATATACTGCTAAGCAACTGGCATAATTCATGGCATGGCTCGGTCAGCCGTGTTGTTGAATTTCTACGAATCGCTTGAATTGTCAATACGTCGAAAGCGTTGACAGCCATTCAATACACGCTCTACAGTATGTTCGCGCTTGCTCTCCTTTACAGGCTGCTTCTGCTCACCGCAGTTGAATCGTCGGTTTTCTCCATGCTCTGACGGGCAAACCGTCGCTTGCCGCGCGTCTCACCGATAGAGTTGAAAGAGGTTTTTCTTGAGAGTTCTCCGCGAAAAGGGAAGAATTATAAAGCAATCTATCCATCTCTCAGCGTGTGTGTGCTTGCTCTTGTTTGTGTGTATGGCGGGTCGGGCGCAGAAGCCTGAGTTAGTTGTGCAGACTGGGCATTCTGGAGCGGTCAATTCAGTCGCCTTCAGTCCTGACGGGAAGACTCTCGCCAGCGGAAGTCTAGACAATACCATCAAGCTGTGGGATATCTCGACCGGACTAGTGCTGCGCACCATCAAAGGGCATTCTGATTGGGTCAATTCATTAGCCTTCAGTCCTGATGGGAAGACTCTTGCCACGGGTAGTAAGGACGAAACCATTAAGCTGTGGGATGTCTCGACCGGTGCAGAGTTGCGCGCTCTCAAAGATCGTTCAGGTGGGATCAGTTCATTAGCCTTCAGTCCTGACGGGAAGACTCTTGCGAGCGGCAGTTGGGACACTATCAAGCTATGGGATGTCGCAACCGGGGCGGAGTTGCGTACCCTCACAGGGCTTGGTTCGGTCGCCTTCAGTCCCGATGGGAAGACCCTCGCCAGCGGAGGTGATGACAATACCATCAAGCTGTGGGATGTCTCCACCGGCACAGAGTTGCGCACTCTCAAAGGGCATTCTTATTCTGTCACCTCAGTAGCCTTCAGTCCTGATGGCAAGACTCTCGCGAGCTGCAGTTGGGACAAAATCAAGCTGTGGGATATCTTGACCGGACTAGAGTTGCGCACCCTCATAGGGCATTCTCACCATGTCAATTCAGTAGCCTTCAGTCCTGACGGAAAGACTCTCGCCACGGGTGGTGACGGAAAGACTCTCGCCACGGGTAGGATGGACGAAACCATTGAGCTGTGGGATGTCTCGACCGGTGCAGAGTTGTGCACTTTTAAAGATTCTTATGATGTTAAGTCGGTCGCCTTCAGTCCTGATGGGAAGACTCTCGCTAGCGGAAGCACGGACCACACCATCAAGCTGTGGAATATCGCTACCGGGGCAGTATTACGCACTCTAAAGGGGCAAAATAATGTCTACTCACTCGCCTCCAGTCCTGACGGGAAAATACTCGCCAGCGGTAGTATAGACGGGACTAACAAGCTGTGGGATGTC
>JANOGZ010000831.1:0-4073 GCA_031406255.1 Pyrinomonadaceae bacterium
CATTCTGTTTTTCCGGCATCACCAGCGCGAGGCGGCGGAGACAGTCATAGAGATGCTCGCGGCCGATGCCATAGTGTCCCTCGTCGTTTCCCAAAGTGAGACACACATCGGCGCGCTCATCGATGAAGTGCGCGGCGAGCGAGGCGGCGAGCGTCACGCCGCGCTCGAAACGCGCGTGTGAAGTCTCCTCCTGAATGTGCTCCTCCATCAACGTATCGAGCGCGATATGAACGCGCCGGTCGTCTTCGGCGGTGAACTCACGCACGATTAAATGACGTAAGCGCGCCGTCGCTTTCCAGTCAATGTAACGGACGTCATCCTGCGGCTGGTAATCGCGCAGGCCGTACAGGTCATGTCCGGCGCCGCGCCGTGCGGAGGCAAGTCGGCCGGTATTGATCGGCAATAGATGCAACTCATCACTGGCGGGTTTCGGCTTCGGGTAGATGATCAGGTCAACATTGCGTGCGCGCAGGCGGCGGCGCAGGCGAAAGAAGCCGAAAGGAAAACGCGTCGACAATTCAAAGCCGGTAATCAAGACATGCCCGCGTTTGGGGAAAAGCTGCTCGGCGCGCTGCTCGGCTCTGGCGCGGTGCGGCACGTACATAAAGTAGGCGAGGATGCTTTTGGCGAAGCGCGGGCGCGCCCACCGGCGGGGCCGCGCTTCGCCTTCGGTCGTGACGCGGCTGCGTGCTTCCACGAGAATCGAGAAAGAAGGGGCGAGCCGCTTCGTGTTCTGCAAGGTAACGATGACGGGCGCTGGCTCGCCCGCGAAAATGTGGTCAGGGAACCGCGCCGAGACGACCAGATCGCGCAGGCTCGCCCGCGCCGCCGACCACGCGACGAAAAGCGTCGCGGCGAGCACCGAAAAGATGAGAAATAGAAGATTATTTCCCGTGTTCCACGCCGCGAACGCGACGATCAGAAAGATGCCGAGAAAAATAAGGCCGCCCGCAGTGACCTGCAGGGGAAGGTCAAGCCGCGAGGCTTCGGCGCGCGCCGAGCGCGTCAGCGGCGGCACGACGAAGATCACTATCAAGACGACGAAGACGAGCGAGGCGATCGCCGCGACGCGCGAAAGCTCGTTGTCCTCAGCGCGCCGCGCCAGGACGGTGACGATCGCGGCCCCGATGCCCCCCAGCACCAGCAGCGTCGCGAGAATTGCTCGACCCACCTGGCGCAGGCTCGGGCGCCGCCATGCGCCCATCGCGTTCACTGAGCTTTTCGCCTGCGGTGACATGAATAATGTTAAGCGTTCAGCAGTCAGCTTTCAGCTAAAATAAAGATAGAGAGAGAGCCTGCCCCGCACGCGCGCCCGATGAAAGATCGAGGCCCCACATGATCGGCTGACCGCTGATGGCTGATGGCTGATTCATTCATGTCGCGCTTCCGGGCGCGGCGCGCGCTTTTCGTTTCAGAGCGGCACGCTCACTGTTTTCATGATCTCTCGCAGCACGGCCTCGGCCTCTTCGCTGCGGCGTTGCAGTGAAGAAGAGAAGCGCGAGTTGACGACGAGACGATGAGCGAAAACCGGCAGCACCAGTCGCTTGATGTCATCGGGCACGCAATAGGCGCGATCTTCTGTCAGCGCCAGCGCCTGCGCGGCGCGAAAGAGCGCGAGTGTGCCGCGCGGGCTGACCCCCAGATCGAGCATCTCCGAATCGCGCGTCGCCGTGACGATCCGCATCAGATAATCAACCAGCGCATCATCCACCGCGACGCTCGCCACACTCTGTCTGAGTTCCAGGACATCCTCCCCGGACAAGACAGGGCGCAAATCGTCGAGCGGATCGCCCCCCTCGCGATCGCGCAGGATTTGTTTTTCAACGTCGGCCTGCGGGTAACCTATGCGCAGGCGCAGCATGAAACGGTCAACTTGCGATTCGGGTAGTGGATACGTGCCGTGGTGCTCGATCGGGTTCTGCGTCGCCACAACGATAAAGGGCCGCGGCAGCGGGTGCGTCGTGCCCTCGACCGTGACGTGCCCTTCGGCCATCGCTTCGAGCAACGCCGATTGCGTCTTTGGCGTGGTGCGGTTGATCTCATCAGCCAGCACGACGTTGGCGAAGATCGGGCCCGGCCTGAAGTCGAAGGCCCCGGCGCGCTCGCTGTAGATAGACAGACCGATGACGTCCGAAGGCAGCAGATCGGAGGTAAACTGGACGCGATGAAACGTACAATCGAGCGAGCGGGCGAGCGCCTGCGCGAGCGTCGTCTTACCGACTCCGGGCACGTCTTCGACGAGCAGGTGCCCGCCCGCCAGTAGCGCCACGATCACCAACCGCACGGCCTCGCCCTTGCCCTTGATGACGCTCTCGATTGCCGCCTGAAGCTGATCCACCTTCTCGGCCGCGCCGACGGCGAGATTCTCCCCTTCTCTGCCAGCCGTCTGTAAGCTTCTCATATATGTGTGAGCCTCTCGGTCCTCCGCTCATTCTACATATTTAAGCGCCCCGCCGCACCCTCTAAACCGCGCTTACAATAATCATCGGCTGGCTGGACGCGCCCGGCCACGTCGCCGCCGGAGAAATGGCCCGTGTCGCTGGCGGAGAAGAGCGGGCACGGGCGGCGGCGCGGCCGGTGTGACTTCGTCTCCATCCATGTAGTAGAATTGTGTGCCGCTCCGGATCGCATCGGAGTGTGACGGCAGCGCTTCCGGCGCAAAATATTCGTGGAACCGCCAGCAATTTTATTCGTGTACTAAAGTCAGTGAGGGAGCTAGTTATGACACAAGAAAGAAGAGATCATTCACGCGAGCGGGGCTTTTCGCTAATCGAGCTGATGATCGTGATCGCAATTATCGGCATTCTGATCGGCGTCGGCGTTCCGGCCTGGAAAAATGCCGTTGTCGCGGGTAACGAGACGGCGGCGCTTGAAACGCTGCGCACCATCGCCGCCGAGCAGCGTATGTACTACATACGCCATAGTCAGTATGCGACATTCGATCAACTCAGAGAGAGAGGCGCGCTGAGCGAAGAGTTTACGGGCGACGATCCGGTCAGCAACGGCTACGTCTTCAAGTTGAAGATTACGCCGAAAGCCAGCAACCAGGCACCAGCTTATATCGTCAACGCCGACCCGCAGGAGGGCGGAGTGGCTTCGCCGACGGGCGAGCGTCGCTTTATGATCGATTCAAATACCAGTTCTCCCCGTATTCTCAACGAAGAATCAACGTCGCCGGCCACGACCACAACCGCGAATCCACCGCCCAACACTTGATTCGTTAAGGCTGCCGGCGAAAGAGCGCACGGGTCCACATGCGCGACGGCAGCGCAAAATGCCGGGCCGCTTGACGCTTCTGATACCGCTTTGTTAGCATACCGCTCCTTTTTGAAAGTCATACCTGCCCGCTTAGCTCAGTGGTAGAGCACACGCTTCACACGCGTGGGGCCGTAGGTTCAAGTCCTACAGCGGGCACCATTCTTCCTTCCGCGTCACCCGGTAACCCTTAGCGTCCCGCGAAACCTCAGATTCAATCTCTCAGCCGCCGGCCGCGCCACCCGTAAGTATGCAGAATTTTGTCTATTGGTTCCCGCTGCCTGTTATAAATAGATCTGTCGTCTCACAAGAACGCCGAGACACGACTATCGTGGAGAGGGTTCATGCAGCATATTTCGGGCGCTTGAGACGCGCCGGGCGCGGCGCGTCTCAAGCGCGACGGCGGCCGAGCATATCGAGCCCGACGGCGGCGACGAGGATCGTGCCCTTGACGATATCCTGCGTGTAATCGCGAACGTTGAGGAGCGACATGCCGTTATCCAGGCTCGCCATAATCAGCGCGCCGAGACACGCGCCGAAGATCGTGCCGCGCCCGCCCATCAGGCTCGCGCCGCCGAAGATCGTGCCGCGCCCGCCCATCAGGCTCGCGCCGCCGATCACACAGGCCGCGATCGCATCAAGCTCCAGCAACACGCCGGCGTCCGGCGAAGCGCTCCCGACGCGCGCCGTGTAGATCACCGCCGCGACGCCGGCGAGCGCCCCCATCAGGCAGAAGACCGCCAGAATATGTCGCCGCAGGCTGATGCCCGACAGTCGTGCCGCATCCGGGTTGCCGCCGATCGCGTAGAGATAGCGGC
>JANOGZ010000866.1:0-2481 GCA_031406255.1 Pyrinomonadaceae bacterium
CGTCCTGCTCAATACCGGCCGGAGCGCCGTGCCGAGCAGGGAAGGACTTTTGACGACCATCGCCTGGGGCATCGGGGACGAGCCCGTCGAATACGCGCTCGAAGGCTCTGTGTTCATCACCGGCGCGGCGGTGCAGTGGCTGCGCGACGGGCTCGGGATCATTCGCGAAGCGAGCGAGACGGAGGACCTGGCGCGGTCTGTAGATTCTAATGAGGGAGTCTATTTCGTTCCGGCGCTCGCCGGTCTCGGCGCGCCGCACTGGGATGCCTACGCGCGTGGAACGATCATCGGGATCACCCGCGGCACGACCCGCGCGCACATCGCCCGCGCGACACTGGAGAGCATCTGTTATCAAACGCGCGACGTGACGAGCGCGATGGAGCGTGATTCTGGAATACCATTGCGCGAGATGCGGGCCGATGGCGGCGCGGTCGTTAACAGCTTTCTGATGCAATTTCAATCGGATATTCTCGGCGTACCCGTCGAAGTGCCGGAGATCACCGAGACGACCGCGCTGGGAGCGGCTTATCTTGCCGGACTGGCGGTTGATTTCTGGCAGAGTCGTCAAGAAATCGATGCGAAGTGGAGACTCTGGCGGCGTTATGAACCGCAGATGCGCGAGGAGGAGCGGGAGCGGCTGTACGAGCGATGGCATGAAGCGGTAGAGCGCGCGAAGAATTGGGCGCGGGCTGAAAATAAACGCTCGTGAAGTTCAATGAAGATTATGGCGAGGCACATTCCAACCGAAATCGCGAGCATGCCGCTCGATGTGATAATCATCGGCGCGGGCATCAATGGCTGCGGCATTGCGCGCGATGCGGCGCTGCGCGGACTAAAAGTGCTGCTCCTGGACAAGGGCGATGTTGCCAGCGGAACGACGAGTTGGTCAACGCGCCTGATCCACGGCGGACTGCGCTACCTGGAATATGCGGAGGTCGGGCTGGTGCGAGAGTCTCTACGTGAGCGGGAGCGTCTGTTCCGCATTGCGCCCCTCCTGGTAAAGCCTCTACCCCTGCTGATCCCGATCTACGCGCAGGGCAAGCGCGGCCCCTTAATGATTCGCGCCGGCATGGTCGCTTATGATCTTCTTTCATTAGATAAATCGCTCGACCACCATCGAATGCTGACGCGCGGGCAGACGCTGAAGCGCGCGCCGGGCCTTAACCCCGAAGGACTGCGTGCCGGCGCGCTCTATTATGATGCACAGGTCGAGTATGCCGAGCGGCTGGCCGTGGAAAATGCGCTGTCGGCACGCGCTCATGGCGCGATCGTTCTGACCTATGCCCGCGTTGATCGAATCCTACTGCGTGGGGGAGTTGTCGAGGGCGTCGAATTCACAGACATCCTCGGTGGCCAACGCCATACGGCGCGCGCGCCGGTTGTAGTTAATGTCGCGGGGCCATGGGTTGACGAGGTTTTAGACGGTACGGACCGCCGGTTTGATCGCCTGATCGGCGGCACGAAGGGAAGCCATCTGGTTGTCAAAGAATTTAGCGATGCTCCGAGGGACGCACTATACGTTGAAGCGCATGCGGATCAACGCCCATTCTTTATCATTCCGTGGAACGAGCAGTATCTAATTGGAACGACAGACTCCCGCTACCAGGGTGATCTGGACTATGTTGCGGCGGATGAGGATGAGATAGATTATCTCCTGCGTGAGACCAATCTTGTACTTCCCACGGCGCGGCTGACGCGCGACTCGATCGCCTTTACGTACTCGGGCGTTCGCCCCCTTCCTTTCGTTCATGAGCGGGCCGAAAAGAGCATCACCCGCCGCCACTTCGTCTATGAACACGCGGCCCAGGGCAAGGGTCTCTTCTCGATCGTCGGGGGCAAATTAACCACCTACCGCAATCTCTCTGAACAGACCATCGACGTGCTGTTCAGGCAACTCGGTCGTCGATCGCCTCCGTGCACGACGGCCCGGCAGCCGCTTCCCGGCGCACAGGTCGCCGGAGGCTTCAAGGCGTTCAGCGAACATTTCCTGGCAAATAGCCCTCTTCCCGCCGCCACCAGCGCACGACTTCTGCGAATTTACGGCGCCCGCGCAGCGGAGGTGCTGAAAATTGCGACAGAAGATCCGTTGCTCGCAGAACCTTTCAGCCCGGCGACCGGCGCGATCGGCGCGGAAATCGTCATCTCTTTTCGTCAGGAGATGGCCCACACTCTGTGCGACTGTCTCTTGAGACGCACGATGGTCGGGATCGGTCCGGCAGTCGGGCTCGACGCAGATGAAGCGGCGGCTAAGATAGCGCAAAAGTTTCTGGGATGGGACGCACGCCGCGTCGAGCGTGAGGTCGCCGCTTACCGCAGTTATATTGAGCGCTTTCATCCACGAAATATGCTTTTGGTCTAGCAAATCGTCCGTCGAAGGTACAGAAGGTCAACATCAGAGTTTCACATTCATGATTGCTCAATGTTTTTTCGCGGTGAGGAGCACGCCCGCGCCTCGGATAGCGCCGTGCTTCAGCGCGCGCA
>JANOGZ010000939.1:0-4162 GCA_031406255.1 Pyrinomonadaceae bacterium
GCGAACGAGAACCAGTCGGAGCCGGTCGTGAACGCGTGAGCGTGCCTGTCGCGCACGCTCTCCATCAGAACGGTGGCGGGGTATGACGGCGTCTGGTAGCTATCAACATCGATAAAGAAAAGCTCTCCGAAATCTTCGGAGGCTAAAAAATTCATCTCGTTTAAATCAACGATCAAGATGCCTCTGGCATGGATGTGAGCGACGCCCTCTTGCAGCCTGCGCACCAGGCGAAGCGTCATCTCAGGCGTCAGGTTGTTTCTTTGGCGGAAGGCTTTCGGAAAAAGCTGGCAGAGCGCGTAAGACTTGCCGACATGGCGCATCGAGTAGCCGGCGGGCCTGTTCCGCCCGTCAAGCACCACGTCCAGGGGGCGGATGATGTTAGGCCGCGCCAGCACTGAAAGCTCCATGATCTTCGCCGGCGAGATGGCGCGCTGAGGTTCGATATAAATTTTATAAGCGGTCGAGCCTTTGACGTAAATCGCGCCCTCACCGCCCTGGGCCTTGAAGTCGTTCTTGCCTAATCGAATCTCACCTTTGCCTTGAACATAATACCGGGGCATCGCGTCATCCCTTCTCAAATAAGCTCGCAGACCGGAAAGGGCTGTTTTGATCGGCATGCTCAATCTCCCAGGTGCAGCGCGCCGACCGCCAGGTCGTCCATGTGCTGCCACCTTTTCGTCCGGCAATCCCTGGCGAATCTTTTCATGCGCCGCCCGACGAAAGCACCCCGCACGCTTTTGAAGGCGATCAGTTCCCTGAGAATCTCATCCATCGGAATGGCTTCGACTCTCTTGCTGGTCTCTGTTTGGGTGGCGGTGAAGAAGGAATGAATACCGTCAGAGAAGACGGCCGCGTGTCGGTAATCCAGGGCTCTGACGGTAAACACCTCGGTGAGGGAGCCACCGGTTGACGTGTCCTTGAGTCGCAGGGATTCTTCCACTGAGGCGCCGCGAAAGTGTTTTACCTCTTTGACGGAGCGGCCGTTATCTTCCACCACGGCCAGCCGTTCGGGCTGATGTGAGTAGCCTGGATAGAGAGGATAACCGGAAGGATAAGAGATGGCGTAAACGTCGATCACGCCTGCCCGGGACTGCAGGACGATCACCCCGTCGCCGGAGCAGCCGAGAATCAATTCATCACCGCTGAGATGGGCGGTGAGCAGCGTCGCGTCAACCGCCTGTGGGGGCAAGCCTGCCAGCTCCGCCCACACCAGCGCACGACGCGCGGCTTCAATGTGTATCTCTGCCAGATCGCCCGCCGGTGGCCCGCCGCGTTCGAGAAGAGTCTGTTCCGCAGCTTTAACCAGAAGCCGCGCCCCGATATCCGTATCAGGTGAAGAAGAGCAACCATCGGACAGGATGACGTAAGGGTGGGTCGGGGAGCTGGAATTTGTGTCATGCCCGGCTGGCGGGTTGTTCCCCGCGACGGCATAGTCCTGGCAGACCGTGTGCGCCGCGCCGATGATGAAAGCGCTGTCGGCATTCATGGGAAAGAATCTCCACAAGTCAAAGTTGACCGGAAAGAGCATCAGCCCATAACTGACCTGGTCGATGCTCTTCCGGTGAAGGCCCCCGTTTAAAAAACGAGCGACCGTGACGGCCCGCCCGTTCCGAGCGCCTGGGATTGTGCGCTGATGCTTTGCGAAACGAATTCCGCGAGCCGCGCGAGCGTCTTCGCGTCCGCTTTGTCGAGCTCGACATACTGTGTGAACCCCGCCTCGAGATGAAACTGCCGAAGGTAGCGGCTGGCTTCAGGGTCCTGCACGTTGACGCCGATCAAAATAGAGACGATGGATTCGAGCGCCTCGCTGCTGACGGCCCTGCTCAGGGCTTCTTTGACTTTCTTCGCGGGCAGTTTCGAAGCGTTGTCCATCCCGTCAGTGACGACGAACAAGATGGCGTTGGCGGAGAAATCGCCCGCCGAGAGCTTCTGCCCGTAGTTGATGGTTGAGGCGACGGCGTTCTCGGCCGCGTCGTAAAGCGCGGTTGAGCCGCCCGAACGGAGGATGCCGCCGTAATCCGCGAGATTGCAGTTCTCCAGAAGCTTGAAGCCGTGAAGCTCGCCGAGCGTGTCGTCGAAGGCGACCAGACGGAGCAGCAGGTTATCGGCCCGCGGACTGAACTTGCACGCCTGCACGATCCGTGTGATGGCGGATTCCATATCGAAGGTGAAGGCGGCGGTGCTTCCGCTCACGTCGCAGGCGATCGTGACGACCGTATATTCGGTCGCCCCCAACTCTTCCAGCCGTGTGGCCGAGTAACCGTAGTGACTGTTGGGCAGGGTGATTTGATCCAGACTTGTGTCGTTGAGTAAAGGCATTGTCCGACTCCTTTCGTCAGGCTAAGAATTCAGTTGTGGTTGAGAGCTGCATGCCGCGCCCGACCATCTCGCTCATGAAGCCCTGCGCGTGAGACTCGAAGCCGGGAATGTCGCTTGAAGCGTCTGTGAGCAGTATGAGTTTCGAGACGAACGAGTCGTCGCCGAAGTTATTGGCGATGTCCCGCACGGTATTGGCCAGGCAGTGCGTGCGCGCTTCACCCGCGATGACGATGAGATCGGCGTTCTCCAGCGTCTGGATGAGGCGCGTGTTGATCTGCGTCGAAGCATCCGAAGAATCGGGCACGTCGGCCTGCACCGCCGAATAATGCTCGGTCAGGATATTGCTGCCCTTGGTGACATAGTCCACGACGGCGAAGCGCGACTCCCATTCTGTGAGCGCCGTGAAGAGTTCGGGGAAGACCGTGTGGCCGGGGCTCCCGATCAGGCAGTGCGGCGGCCAGACGGTCAGTTCGTAGCGCCCGTTCTCGTCCAGCTTGCGGACGTAGTCGAGTGCCCGCCGGTACATGCCCGGGACGGTCGGCGTCCAGACGCCCTCCTCGACGTCCGCGCGACCGATCCTGGTGAATACGGGCGGGTGCCCGCCGCGCGAGTCTTTCCAGAAAATCGGGTGGGCGATGTGAATGAAATGATGCGAGTCGAGCGTGACGTGAATATCGTCGAGCTTATCCTTGAGACGCCGGATCAGCGCCGCCAGCCGGCTCATGTCGTGCTCAGCCCCCGGCACGTACAGCGCGCCGCGCTGCGGGTCGCAGAAGTCCACCTGCGGGTCGATGATCAGTAGTTCGATTCTCTTACTCATGGTTCGATCTCCTTTCGATCTTCTTAGCGTAAATTTTACGCTAAGTGTTGAGGGCAAAAAAAAGCGTGGCTTGGTATCAGGATCAGGAATTTGCTGATTCTAATAGTGCGGTCTTTCATGATTCACTCTTCTCTGCTACAGCTCGAAATTCAAGCCGCGTTTCATCATCTGTTTGTACTTACGCTCATCGAATTTGTAGAGACGCGCCGCGCGGTGCGGCACCCCCTTCTGCATCTCGTCAAGTTCGCGCAGAACATCCATGCCGAAAATCTTCTTCCTGAAGTTGCGGTTGTCTAATTTCATGCCGAGCACAATCTCGTAGAGCTTCTGTAATTGTTTGATCGTGAACTTCTGCGGGAGCAGTTCGAAGCCGACGGGCGCGTAGGTCAGCTTCCCTCTGATTCTCTCAAGCGCCGTTCCGAGTATGTCAGCATGGTCAAAGGCGAGGCGCGGGAGAGACGTGACGGGAAACCAGCGGGCCTGGCGCGCATCGGTGGCGGCGTGAAGTGAATGTTTTTCCGGTGACACCAGGGCGTAGTAGGCCACGGAGACGACCCACCCGCGCGGGTCACGTCCGGGATCGCCGAACGTGTAGAGTTGTTCGAGAAAGACGTCCGTAATGCCGGTCTCCTCCCGTAGCTCGCGCGTGGCGGCCGCTTCGAGCGTTTCGCCATTGCGCACAAAGCCACCGGGGATGGCCCACATCCCTGCGAAAGGCTCAAGGTCGCGTTCAATGAGCAACACCTTCAGGCTTTCTTCTTCAAGATCGAGTCCGAAGATCACGCAATCGACCGTGAGACCCGGTCTTTCGTACTGGTAGCGATAAGTCACTCGACTCTACCTCCGTATTTTCGCAGCATGACAGGCGATAAAGCTCCACGCATGAGAAATGAATGCTTCGTGGCGCGGGGAGAACCCCTCTACGCCGCCTCATATTCCCAGTCGCTGGCGCCCCTGTGTTCGAGAATCAGGTTCTCCCGCTCGATGTAGAGCGACTTCTCCAGACCCGCTCTGTATTCGTCG
>JANOGZ010000659.1:0-4267 GCA_031406255.1 Pyrinomonadaceae bacterium
GGAGACGATAAACCATACTGCGTCGCCGAGTGGCTCGTGCGGTACTACGAATAAGAACGGTTTTGTGATCAGCCTAAAGTTAAAGAGTAAGGAGCACCGGAACTAATGACCGATCAGGGCAAGCTACTCATCAGCTTGGAAAACGGCATCAAGCGCATCACGATCAATCGTCCGGAACGGCGCAATTCGGTTGATGGTGAAACCGTAAAGCTGCTGCTCGGCGCGATCAACCAGTCGGCGGATGACGGATCGCGTGTCCTGATCCTCACCGGCGCGGGCGATTCGTTTTGTGCGGGTGCGGATCTGGCGGCGACGAGCGCGGGCGAGATCGCCAGCTTTGATGTCACACAGTCGCTGCGCGAAAACGTCAATCCGACAATTCTGGCGATGCGCGCCCTGCCGCTGCCCATCATCGCGCGCGTTCACGGACATGCCGTCGGCGTCGGAAGCAACTATGCTCTGGCGTGCGACTTGATCGTCGCCTCCGAACAGGCTCTCTTCGGGCAGGTCTTCGTCAAGATCGGACTGATGCCGGACGGCGGCGGAACCTACTTTCTGCCACGGCTCGTCGGTTATCATAAAGCATTCGAACTGATGGCGACCGGCGACATCATCAGCGCGGCTGAGGCACGCGGACTCGGGATCGTCAACCGGGTGGTACCCCTCGCCGAGTTGGACCGGACGGTCGATGAGCTTGCCGCGCAACTCGCCCGCGCACCGCGCGTCGCGCTGTCCAAAATCAAAGCCGGCCTCAACTACGGCCAAACGACAGACCTCGCGGGCGCGCTCGACTTCGAAGCGGTAAATCAGGACGCCTGCTTTCATTCACCGGACTTCGTCGAAGGCGTGACGGCCTTTCTGCAAAAACGCCGGGCGGTTTTCGGAAAGGCGGCCGGTGAGAGCGCAACGGGAAGGGAATAGATTCTCCGCACACAGATCATGCGGCTCGTCATTACCTCTGCGGTCAAAGACATCCAACTTGCTACGATTTTGAAGATCGGGTCGGATGGTTCACGGGCGCTTCTGCCGGCAGCGGGGCGGCACGCGCGTGGAGCAGCCGGTGGGCGAAGTCCATTCTCTCGGTACCGCGCGAGGGGAACTCGCCCATGTCTGATTGGGCGGACACCCGAGGAGCAGTAGCGGGAGGGGCGACTGACAAGGAAAGATTCTATGAGCGGCGCAAAAGAGAGGACGCGCACACGCACGGTTAGTTGGGAAGACCCGCGCGGTGCGGCTGAACGGGGTCGAAATCTAAGCGGCATGGAATATCTGCAAAAAATCATCGCAGGTGAACTTCCGCCCCCGCCGATCGGCCTGCTGATGAATTTCTCGATCGCTGACTTGGGCGCGGGGCACGCCACCTTCGTCGCCGAGCCTGACGAGTACCACTACAACCCGAATGGCGCGGTGCATGGCGGCCTGGCGGCGACGCTGCTTGATTCAGCGATGGGCTGCGCCATCCACACGATGCTGCCGGCGGGCGCGAATTACACGACTCTCGAAATTAAAGTCAACTACATTCGTCCGATGACGGCGGAGACGGGCCCGGTGCGCTGCGAAGCGAAGACGATCCATGTCGGCGGCCGCACCGCGACGGCTGAAGGCCGCATCGTCGATGATCAGGGTAAGCTTTACGCGCACGGCACGACGACGTGCATCATTTTCCGATCCTGACAGGCCACGCGGCTTGCGCGAGATGTTCGATTCTTCCGATACCAAACCCGTCCGCGCCAGCGAGCAGCTTGATTGGGAGGGGCTGGCGCGTTACCTGTGTGAAAAGCTTCCAGCGGTCCTCGGCGAAAATTTTGATACGAATGCGCTTCTGTTCGTCGAACAGTTTCCCGGTGGCCATTCTAATCTGACCTACCTCGTGCGCTACGGAGAAGCGGGCGGAATGGAATTCGTGATGCGCCGCCCGCCCTTTGGACCCGTCGCACCGCGAGCGCACGACATGGCGCGGGAATACCGTCTGCTGGCGGCCGTGCACCCGGTCTTTCCGCTCGCGCCGCGGCCCTACCTCCTCTGTGAAGACCTGGGCGTCATCGGCTCTACTTTTTATCTCATGGAGCGCCGCCGCGGCCTTGTGATTCGCCATCGAGAGCCACCTGCGCTGGCGGATCAGCCGCCGGCGCGTCGTCTGGTGAGCGAAGCGATGGTTGACACGCTGGCCGACCTGCATGCGGTTGATATCGAGGCGCATGGCCTCGCGGCGCTGGGCAAGCCTGCCGGATTCGTCGAGCGGCAGGTGCACGGCTGGAGCGAGCGCTGGCGCGGCTCACAGACACGCGAACTGGGGGAGATGGACGCGCTCACGCGTTGGTTAAGCGAGCATTTGCCGCTCGATCGGGGCGGATACTCACTTGTTCATGGAGACTACAAGCTCGATAACGTGATGCTGGATGAGCGCGACATCAGTCGCGTCGTCGGCGTGTTTGACTGGGAGATGAGCGCCGTCGGTGATCCGCTGGTGGATGTGGGTATTTTTCTCTGCTACTGGATTCACACGCTTCCGGCGTCTGAGCGCGATGACCTGACGACCGTCACGAGCCTCCCGGGCTGGTACACGCGCGCCGAAGTTATCGAACGCTACGCCACGCGAACCGGACGCGATCTCACGGATATCAGGTTTTACGAAGTGTTGGCCCTCTTCAAGCTGGCCGTTATCCTACAGCAGATCTTTTATCGCTATGCGCGCGGGCAGACGGATGATGCGCGCTTCGCCGCGCTGGATGAACGGGTCATCTGGCTGGCGAGACTGGCGGCGAAACTCATCGAGGGGGATTAAAAAATGCGCGGGCCGGGGTGTACGCTTGTAGACCGGCAGGCCCGCGCCAGCAGGAGGTGATCAGCAGACTTGGTTCAGGATGAAGACGATGCGCCTTTTTCAAAGGTGAGCAGCTCGTTGAAGTCGACCGCCTCCGCGCTCATTCGGCTGGCTCCCTCCAGCGCACCCAGCTGCGCGCGATAGGAGTTGATCCAGTTGATCACCGATTGGTGATTGACGGAGAGGATGCGGGCGATGCGCCGAAAGTTGATGCCCTCGAGATATAAGCGCACGGCCTGCTGGCGTACCTGCTCGGCGTAACCGCTCGGATTCGGCTCGGGTGTGTAGTGGCGACCACACATCTGGCACTGGTAACGCTGGCTGCCCGTGCGGTTGCGCCCCGCCTTTATCTGACGTTCAAAAGCTTCACAATATGGACATCGGTTCATGTAAAACCCCGCTTGGCGGGCCCGTCTTTTCCAGACGGGCCCCGCTCCTTATGTTGTTGCGACCGCCTGCGCGTGGATCTGCGCCGGGTCGTGTGTGACGAATTGCTCCGCCTCGGTCGAGCCACTCAATGCAGTAGTTGAGACGGCCCCGCTGGCGATGGTTTGCGCAAGCGCGTCAAAGTAACCGGTGCCGACGAAGGCTTGATGCTTCACGCCGCGGTAGCCGCTGTCGAGCTCTCTCTCGAACTCTCGCTCTTGCAGGTGTGAATAGGCGGTCATGCCGCTCGCGCTATAATCCTGGGCGAGCTCGAACATTCCGAGATTCAGTGAATGGAATCCAGCCAGTGTAATAAACTGGAATTTGTAATCCATTTCTGCGAGCTCCTTCTGGAAACGCGCGATTGTTTCGGCGTCGAGCTTCTTCTTCCAGTTGAAAGAGGGAGAGCAGTTATAGGCCAGTAGCTTGCCGGGGAACTCGGCGTGGATCGCGTCGGCGAAGGCTCTCGCTTCCTCAAGATTGGGCGAAGAGGTCTCGCACCAGATCAGATCGGCATACGGTGCGTAGGCGAGTCCGCGCGCGATCGCCGCTTGAATGCCGTCCTGGACGGTATAAAATCCCTCGATCGTGCGTTCGCCCGTTAAGAATGGACGATCTCGCTCATCAATATCGCTCGTCAGGAGGCCGGCGCTGTCGGCATCCGTGCGGGCGATGATGATCGTCGGCACCCCCATGACGTCGGCCGCCAGTCTGGCGGCGACGAGTTTTTGAATCGCCTCGGCGGTCGGCACCAAGACTTTGCCGCCCAGATGACCGCACTTCTTGGCCGACGCGAGTTGATCTTCAAAGTGGACGGCGGCGGCGCCGGCCTCGATGTACGCCTTCACGATCTCGAAGGCGTTCAGCGGCCCGCCGAAGCCTGCCTCTGCATCGGCCACGATCGGCGCCAGCCAGTACGTCTGGTCGTCACCCTCCGCGTGGGCGATCTGATCCGCGCGCATGAGCGCGCTGTTGATCCGCCGCGCGAGCGACGGGCCGGAGTTCGCGGGGTAGAGG
>JANOGZ010000661.1:0-1087 GCA_031406255.1 Pyrinomonadaceae bacterium
GGAGACGAGTCTTGGATTTCAGGTGAAGTTGTTGCGGGCGTTGCAGGAGGGAGAGATCCGGCGGGTGGGATCGAATCGCACGATCAATGTCGATGTGAGGGTCATCGCGGCGACCAACCGCAATGTCGAGGAGGAAGTGCGCGCGGGCAGATTCCGTCAGGACCTCGTGTACAGATTGAACGCCGTCACGATCCATCTGCCGCCGCTGCGTGAAAGAAAAGAAGATATCATGGCCCTGGCCAAGCGGTTTGCCGCGCGCGTGCGACCCGCGGGCGATCCTCCCGTCGTATTTTCGCGCGAAGCCCGCGCTCTTCTGGAAAGCTACGAATGGCCCGGCAACATACGCGAGTTGGAGAATGCGGTCGTGCGCGCCGCGGCGTTGAGCGATCAGAGCGTGCGACCCGAAGACTTGCCCGAGAGCATCCGTCGTCCGAACCGCTCCGAACCGGAAAACAGAGAAGACCGTGAGGCGATCTCCGCGCCGCCGGGAGACGTGGCGCCGACCGGCGCGGAGATCGCCGAATGGGCGCCGCTCGCTGAGATCGAGAAGCGCTATGTCGCGCGCGTGCTGGAGCATACGGGTGGTAACAAACAGGCCGCCGCGCGTGTCCTCGGCATCGATCGTAAAACGCTGCAACGCATGATCCAGCGCCACCACCTCGAGGCGACCAACGCGACGGGGTCGGCGCCGCGCCCGCCGGGCAGTTGACAATCTCCCCGCTTCACACTTAAATTTTCAGGTCATTACCCCTTGGGAGATCGTCTAATGGTAAGACTCCAGACTCTGGATCTGGCTATCGGGGTTCAAGTCCCTGTCTCCCAGGAATAATACATACAATAACCTACGGGCAGCCCAGCGGCTGCCCGTTTTCTTTCGTGTGACCATAGTGTAAGAACCTAAATCGCACATCAATCGTACATCGCTGTACTCCGCTGCCCAAGACAAAATTGATCGCTGAGCTAAGTTCATTAAAAGCTTAAGAACACTCAGCCGATCTTAACTAACAACGGGTCCATGATTCCGGATCTGGCTATCGGGTAAGAAATATAATTTTTCGCTGATCATATACGGATAGGACATCTGATG
>JANOGZ010000998.1:0-4375 GCA_031406255.1 Pyrinomonadaceae bacterium
GTTGAAGTGCCTGCTCGTCCGTGTGATGACGCCTGACTTCGCCTGAGCGAGGGTCACGGCTCAGCTTTGAAGCCGGGAAGACGTACTGCCACCCCCACTCGGCAGAAGCATTCGGGTACTTCCTCGCCAGAGCGAAGGGCAGGTAGACGCGCCCGTCGCCCCGCCGCAGGTCTTGCTCGTGCAGCACACGGACTTTCTCGATGTGCCTCGCAAGCGGCTCGCGCAGTTTCTCAGGCAGGCGGTCCGGGCCGCCGGGATCAATAAGCCTGGAAGCTGCCACACGTTCCGGCACAGCTTCGCCACACAGCTGATCGAGGACGGCTACGATATTAGAATCGTGCAGGGACTGCTCGGGCACAGCGACGTCAAGACGACACAAATCTACACGCACGTCTTGAATCGCGGTGGAAGTGGGGTGAAAAGTCCGCTCGACTGAGCAGCAATCTTATGGCTCAAGGGTTTGTGCCATGCTGCGCATCGGTGTCTGTCGGTAGTAATCATTTAAGGCAGTTGGCGACGGGCTGCGTGGCGCAGAGGCGAAAGCCTCTGGTAGCCCCTCCCAGCAGAGTTGCCATGCCCTGCGTTTTGGTCGGGCAATGGCATGCCCTAAAGATAGGCTACAGCTTCGCCTTTGCTGTCCGGCGATGACGATGAGCGATCCGTCTGCCAGTATTTTAACTACATCAAAGATGAAACAGCCCGAAGCAACTGCAAGCCCCCTGCTGTAAGTCATCTCCATCCAGCGCATGGGAGAAGCCAGATGGACGACGATGAAGAAGCAAGGTTGGGGTGTGATGGAAACAATCAGAAGTGTATATGTCGGGAAGATCCTCATGCCCGCTCTCCGCTGTTAGCGCCTTTACGGGCGCGGCCAACCAAAACAACATGAGCGTCTGAAGAAAGTAGGAAAGCTAATCTAGGTTGTGTTGACATAATTATCTGAGCCAAATGACAGTGCTGGCGAGATAAATAAAACTCAAGTAGTTCTTTGCCAATTTATCGAAACGTGAAAACACCCGACGAAAGTGTTTGAGCTTACCGATTTGGTTTTCAATCAAGTGTCGTTCTTTGTACAGATGCTCATCAATCTTTCGCTGCACTTTGTGATTGATGCGTGAAGGAATGACGACTTCGGAGTTTCGCTCTTTCAGTTTCACAACGAAAGCCTCCGCATCATAACCCTTGTCGGCTATCACATAATCGGCGGCGAAGTTTTCAATTAACTGTTCGGCTTGCGTGATGTCATTGCGTTCACCGCCTGTCAAAATGAAGCGCAGGGCATTGCCTAAAGCATCTGTTGCCAAGTGAATCTTGGTCGAGAAGCCGCCGCGACTGCGGCCTAAACTTTGCGCGCCGTGTTTTTTTGTGCGCCGGCAGCGCAGGCGTGAGCGCGGACAATAGTTGAATCAAGCAACAGATATTCCATGTCGCGGTCAGCAGAAAAATGCTCGAACAACTTTTCAAAGACCTTGCGTTCACTCCATCTGGCGAAGCGTTTATAAACCGAGTTCCAGTTACCATACTTGCGTGGCAAGAGTCGCCATTGCGCACCCGACCGAGTGATCCACAAAACAGCTTGGAGGAAACGGCGACAATCGCGTCCGGCTCCGAGCCTGATCTGTGGACAAGTTTTCAAAACGGGCAAAATCTTTTGCCATTGGTCATCGGTTAGCTTAACTGTCATCATGTAGAACAGTTTAGTTTCTTTATGTCAACACAACCTAGAGGTCTGCCACCTGAACTGTCACCTCGCATGTATATCAGCCTCTCGCGTCCGATAACCACCTCCAACGCAATTCACTTCAAAACACCATAAAAAGCAGGAAAGTAAGGGGAGATTCCCAATGTGCGTCATCCAACCTACTCACCGGTGAGCGGTCGCGGCAACCCGACGCGCATAAAGTAGCGCGCCAACGCTTGTGACAGATGCTCGCGATACGGCGGCAGCAAGCGCACGCGCGAGCCTTTCGCCCGCGCAAACGCCACGACAAATTCTTTCGGCAACGTGTAAATGGTGCGGAAATCTATCACCTGCTGTGAAAACTCGTGACCGGGCAATTCGCTGGCTTCGATCATGTGGAGCGCCGGGCGCTGCTCCTTACGAATCCTGGTGCGGTTATCTTTCGAGTAAGAAGAAGCCGGGTGATAAGCACACAACAGCACCTGCCCAATCACGTCATTAGCCAGATCGCAGCTCTGGCTGAGAATGATCTGATCGGCGAATTGAATCTCGGTGCCGGCTTCGATCGCGCCGCCTTCGGCGATGCCGGAGAGCAGTGCGGATAAGTCCGCCGACGGGATGAGCGCGGGACAATCGAGCAGCAAATCTCCCTGCTCGAGCGTCGTCCAACTGCCCACCTGATACCAGGCGAATTGCGGTGCGACGGGTTCAGAAGGGTTATTCATCGAAGTAGACGACCGTATCCTCGTCAACCGGCGGCGGAGCGATGCGTCCGCCCACCCGGTACGTCGCCGTGACGCGGATGGCGCGCTTGATCGGCGAGATGAACGGCGTCTCATCCGTCGTCTCCGGTGCCGGCTCCCGCACCGGGCGCAGGGTCATGGTCCGGTCGGCGACGGCAATCTCCACTTCGTCGCCGACCTCAAGTTCCATCAGTTGCAACAGATCACGGGAAATGACCAGTGCTGCCGAGTTGCCGACGGTCGTAATTCGCTTGCGTAGCATAGTCGTCGCCCCTTTCGCGTTAGAACATTGTACGGACGCCTTGCTTATAT
This sequence comes from Pyrinomonadaceae bacterium, assembly GCA_031406255.1. GTDB lineage: Bacteria > Acidobacteriota > Blastocatellia > Pyrinomonadales > Pyrinomonadaceae > JANOGZ01. The sequence continues at coordinate 2,737 of JANOGZ010000998.1, forward strand.
TGTCAAAGATAACGCGCTTGCGGCCCGATCGGTGTGCCTGAATGTGAGGACAGGCAGAAATGGTAGCAAGTAGAGCGGTCGATGAGTACAGGCAGTAACGCAGTCGATCTCCAGCCGCTCGATGATCGCGGCCTTGACGCGCTCAACCAATTGCTGTCGCACTATGACAATGACCCTGTACACTATATAAAGCATGTTGATTTCAATTCTTTAGGTCTTCCTTTCAATGCTCCGCGTCATTTGCCGCCACACCGGTCCTTGACCCGCTTTGCCGCTCTCGATGCGTTCAATGGCCTGCCTGATCTGCATCCGGACCTCAAACTCAGGATCATTCTGCGCCTCTCTGAGGGCGGGTAAAGCACTCTCATCCCCTAATTCGAAAAGAAAACGGCCCGCACGCCAACGAACAAGCTTGTTGGAGTCTTTTAATGTTTCAATCATCGGACCCATCGCCCGCGGGTCACCCAAATCCGTTAATGCGTCGCCCGCCGACCGGCGCACACCAACCGCTTTATCTCGAAGGGCCTCACAAAGTGGGGCTAAAACCTCTGGTGTCTTAATCAATCCCAAATACACAACCGCTAAACGCCGAATAGACATCTTAGGATCTTTCGTGGCTTTGATGATACGGGACAGAGCTTGAGGCTTTATTTGGGCCGTCGCGAGTCTGCCCAACTCCTTCAGTGCAGCAAACCGTTCTTCCCAGTCAGGAGAGTCTAAGGCCTGGGCCAGTTCTTCCTCACCGGCTCTGACTTTTTCTGTTTCCTCCAACTCAGGACGGTAGGCCCTCTCAACCAAGTCATCCAGCTTTTTAGCATCATAAACAGCCGAAATCTCCCGGACAACCGCGTCTCCTACCTCACGTAGTTCGCCGTAGCGTACGCCCTCATCCACCCACTTTCGCTCCATGAGCATGTTTTTTGATGCGCCCATGGCACGCTCAATCGCCTTCCCAAACCTGTCGGGGAGGGCCAAGCGCATCACCTCATCGCCAGACGACACCTTGACCAGCATTGGGATACGCCGAAAATACTGAACGGAGACCCTCACCTCGCCCCATTTTTCATCCGGCGTTGCGGTTTGGTTTTGCAGTGCATCACTCGGCGAGGTGGCCTCTTCGAGGATGGCGCGCGCGTGTGACAATATATCTTCCCACGGGGCAGTGGGTCGTCGCTGAATAGCCATAAAATCTGCCACGCGGAAGACACTGTTGACTCCCGGTATATCGAGGATCTTTGCGATGTAATCCGGACAATCCCCTTTGTTTTCCGGTGTGTAAGTGATAGCAACACCTTTCGCCAAGCTCTCGTCCAAATTCAGTTTCATACTGTTGGGATTCGGTGTTGTTTCGACTGAAAGTAACTTCATACCATGCTCCACAAAAATGAAGATAAACCCTTCGGGGGCGCGTGCCGGCGCCCGACTGGAAGTGGGCATCAATCTTTTGTCGAAGCGAATCACCGCCGGAATCGGCCAGGGCCGCCTCGAGCGCCCTCATCCTTCTTCCTCCAACTTGTACGCTGGTAACGTCGTCAGCCGTTTGTCCTCGACGGGGCCACCCACCGTGAAGTGGTAGAAGCTCTGCCAGTCGCGCGAAGAGATGCCGAACACCTCATGAACGGGATCATCGAAGTAGCAG
>JANOGZ010001011.1:0-1578 GCA_031406255.1 Pyrinomonadaceae bacterium
CGACATGGGTGACGCGGCGGAGGTGTTCGCGAAAGGATAAAGAACAGTCTAGAGTCTGGAGTCTGGAGTCTGGAGTCACGAAGACGGACTTTTAGACTCCGGACGCTAGACTCCAGACTTTAATTTATGTTTCTCGGTAAAGTCGTCGGCACGGTCTGGTCCACAAAGAAGACGCCCGATCTGGAGGGCGTCCGTTTTCTGATCGTGCATCCGATCGACCTCGATAAAGAGCCGACGAAGAACATCGTCGTGGTCGCCGATCGGCTTGGCGCCGGCGTCGGCGAAACGGTGATGTGCGCTTACGGTAAAGCCGCGCGTTCAGCCATCGGCGACCAGGAAATGTCGATCGAGGCGGCGGTGGTCGGCATCGTTGACCGGATGGATTTACAGGAAACGGAATCAGACGAACTACGCGAGACGGCGCGCGAGCTTCGCGGACGCGATAATGGAAGGTAATGGAAGAGCCGTCAGCAGTAAGCCATCAGCATTCAGCTTATGATCGATCGGCGCTGATCGCTGATTGCTGACGGCCGATTGCTGATTGCTGATCGCTACAATGGCCAATGAAGAGTTGATTTATCGTATCACGCGCGCTGTTTACGGCCGCCTCGGGGCGAATGCGGATGAGCGTGCGGTTGAGAATCTGGTGACGGATATTTACCGCGCGATTGAGCCCGTCGTCGAGTCGAACGGCAGCGCTGGTAGTGGTGGGTCGAAGGAGGTCGCCGATCGTCTCGGCGCGGGCTCCTCGCCGGAAGAGGCGTCGCCGGGATCCGCCGAGCGACTCGTCATCTCCGTCTTCGGTGTTGACCGGCCGGGTATCGTCGCCGCCGTCGCACAGATTCTGGCGGAGGCCGAGTGTAGTATCATCGATATCAATCAAACGGTCGTGCAGGGCAAATTTGCGATGGTGCTGATCGCCAGTACGGCGCGGGCGCGCGAGTCGGCCGCCGCGCTCAAAGAGCGCTTCCGCAAAGAAGGCGAGCGACTCGGCGTGCACATCTATGCGCAGCGCGAGGATCTCTTCAACGCCATGCACCGGATATAAAAGCGCTGAACGTCGCGACGATAATTTACAGAAAGCCAAACTTCTCGTCTCGAAACTATCGTCGATGCGTTTCGCCTTCATCACTTATGTCTAAGCCGGAAATATTTCGTCGTTGTCTGGGATGCGGGGTCTCTGTGCGCACGCGCGCACGTTTCTGCCCGCAGTGCGGTCGTGTCGTTGCCGAAGAGTCGCCGCCCGCGCAGTCTGTCACTACCCAGATGAAAAGTTTGCGCCGTGCGAGCGACCGCGAAGCGGGCACGGGCGCGGGACACACGTCGGGCGCGACGGCCGAAAAGGACGACGATGATAGTGAGCCGGCGCCCGCCGCTGGCATCACGCCCATCCCCTCCAACCGCGCGGTCCTGTATTCGGAGAAAGAGACCGCCACGAAAGAAGCGGCCGCCAGTCCGGTCAGCGCTTCTGTCGCCACATCCGAGCCGCTCCGCCAAAATGGTGCGAACGAAGCGCCGCCGCCGCCACCACCACCGCGCCGCCGCCGCCGGAGCAGCATCATCGTTGAGGAAAACGTG
>JANOGZ010001034.1:0-3784 GCA_031406255.1 Pyrinomonadaceae bacterium
GACGCAGACTTTTTCGGGCCGGGAAGTTCTCTCCCGGGCAACCGATTTTCAGTTCGAACAACCTAACCCCCTGTCGCCGTGCTGTGGTGAAGGCTCTTTTTACCTTGTCAGATTAGTGGGCTATTATTTCACAACCCTGAACGGGTAATCGCTAACAATTTCCGACGCGCCGTTTGCCGAAACGCCGGAGACCCGCAGCACGTGTACCTGCGGTCTTAACAGGCCGGCGGGAAAGCTAATGCTGAGAGTTTTACCGTCGCCCGTTACCATCGCCTTGAGTTTATTGCTGCGCCACAGGGTTTGATTGCTGGACTGATCGAGCAGCGCAACCCGGTAAGCGGGATAATCGTTAGGCTCCAGCTCTAACCGCATCTTCACGTAATCGGTTTTGTCCGGGACGAAGACCATCGGGATTTGGCCGACGCCGCGCAGTTGCGGCGCGAGGATGAAGGAAACGGTGCTGACTCCGCCCGGCGATGCTGGCTGCTGTTGTCTGGACGGGCGTCGCAGTTCGGCAAGACGTTGCTGTTCTTGTTCTTTTTTCAGTTCTTGTTCTAAGCGCTGACGTTCTTCGCGCACTCGCGCCAGCTCTTGCCCGGTCGTTGCATTGGCCGCGCGCTGTCCTTCGAGTTCCTTTTGCAGTTCCTGTTCGCGCTGCCCAAGCGCATCTCGTCGCGCCTGCGTTTGAGACATTTGTTGACGCAGGCGCGTGTTCTCAACCACCAGCCAACCGCCCGCGATAATCAACGCCAGCGCCGCGACGGCGAAGCCCCATGAGAGCGCCGGACGCGGAGCGGTGAAGATGTTTAACCCAGAAAACCATCCCGCGACATTTCGTTTCGTTGCGGCCTGATCAGGATTTTCCGCCCGGACTTCGGCGGTCTGGGCGGCAGCATTTTTCTCCGCGAAGACCCCGAATGCTTGCGCGAATTCCACCTTCTCGCGTCTGAGAGGCGAAGCCAGGTAATGGGTTTTGAATTGTTCCGACTCCACGCCGGTTAGTTCGCCCTGAACGTAGGCGTCAACCAGATCTTTTTCGGCAACACTTAACGCCTCTGCAAATTCGTCGTCGGTAAAACTCAGCTCGTCGAAGCGCTCGGCCTCCGCCTCCGCCAGGGAGCCGAGCAGATACCGGGTAATAGTCTGATTGTTATACGTCTTTTTACTCATTTGAATGGAAGCGAGCCGAGCGAGCCGTCTCATACCTATAAGACAAAATCGGAAAAGTATTTCATCCCCCTCGGAAAAGTATTTCATCCCCCGCCGACGCACTGCATGACGCAGGCTTCGAGTTTATCGCGGATGCGGCAGGCGCGAATGCTTAACGCATTCATAGTTATCCCCAACTCTTCGGCCAGCGCAAGCCGGTTCTCAATCTTTTCCCGTTCCTTTCCGACGTAGTACCGGGTGATGATCTCGCGGTTCGGCGGCTCCAGCTTGCCCGTGCACTGCTCAAGGCAGTTCAGCATCCTCTCCTTAATTTCTATTTTGTCGTCAGCTCCGGACACAGCATAATTATCGCCGTGTGGCTGTCGCCCTATGTCACCAAGCAGCGCATCATCTTTCTTCGCCCCGCGCAGGTGCTCCATGAAGACGAACCGGGCGACGATGTAACAGTATCTCGCGGGCGCGTCGTCTTCGGTAACGCCTTCTTCTTCGAGCCTGCGGGCCACGCGGTTCAGGGTTTCGTCGGCGAGCTCGTCGGGCGCCGGGCAGTTCTTGCGGTCGAAGAAGGCCACCAGACGCCGCCGCATCTCCAGATACTTTTGCCCGTCGGAATCCGCGCCTTCATCCAGCCATTTGAGGAGCCGGTGAAACGCCCGCGGAGTAAGTGTCCAGTCTTTCTTTTGCTCTACCATTTGCACAGAAAGCTCACTTATTCCTTCACCGACCGATCACCTTGCTTGCCATAGTCGCAAATCATAAGCCTGCTGGTGATCAACGTCCATGAGCGCGATCAGCGAAACTTCCGGCCCACCGCCGACGCGTGCGGCGGCGCCGTTACGGAATTTGTCGAGCCTGAAGGTTTGCTCGCCGCTTCCGGGTAAAACGAGGCGGCGCGCGCCAGAGGAAATCATGAGCGAATTCTTCTTCCGTCGGGTTTTTAAATGAAGCGGCGGCGCGGCTCTGCCAGTCCAACGGACCCGCCACATGGCGGATCGTACCATCTTTACCGCCGGTATCGCGCCCTTGCCGGATGACGAGTACGCGCTGCCGCCGCCCCGCCTGGAGAAGCTCCGGCAACTCGATCAACTCTCCGCTGCGCTGCGCCGTATTCCTCTCGGCCTTCCGACGACGTCGTCCCGCGTCCTCGACCGGCTCAAAATCCTCCAGCCTGACCCGCCGGTCGCCCTCTAAGCGATGTCCATATCCCATAATGCTCTCCACAAATAATGGCAGGAGTATATATTAGCGAAAGGTTGACCAGACACGGCAAGTCTTTTCATCCTCGGCAATTCAAGCTGGGGCCTGACGCCGGAAGCGAGCCGCCGGGTAACAATTGAACACGCATTCAAGCCGCGCGGATGACAGGCACATTCATGACGGTCGGCCCGGGTGACTTGTGATGCCTCGCCTCCGAATAAAACATATCTATTCCATAGCGGTCTGCCCCTTAATATACTTTATGGCATCCGATATTTGAGCCCTCGGATTTGTGTGTCTTCGCCGCCATTGTAAACAACTCGCCGGCGGATGTTTCCGGCAAGCACGCGTGAGCTGCTCGACGGTTGACCCTACTTTAGACTTTTGCAGTTAAATAGTTTTCAGTGTGCCCATGATTTCAAGGCTCTGGTACATGAATGCTGATTTCGAGGCTGAGCTGGCTGCTCCCGCCGGCTCATACCGTCCCCTCCCTTCCTTCGATGCTCTCAACCGCCGCCTCGCCGAACACTTGCTGTGGCTGGCCCATCCGGGTGACGCGCTGTTAACACAGGAGCCATGGTCTGAGCGCCTTCAATCAGAGGCGCGCCGTCGCCGCGTGGAACTCGTCTCTCCGGCGAGATCAGAACCCCGGAGCGCGCGCCTCTTTACGCCCTGGGGCTGGACTCCGCGCGCCGTCGCTGCCGGCGAGCGGGCCGGAGCTGTCGTGGCGCAGGCGATTCCCCTGGCTACCGTGGCGCGCGTCAATTCAAAGCTCTGGAGCCACGCGCTCGAAGTTGAGCTCGGTATCGCACAGCCCGGAGCCGCTCTCGCCCCCACCTTCGAAGAGCTACAGGGGACGGTCGCCCGCGCCTGTCCGGGGCCGGATGACAAGTGGGTCGTTAAAAGCGCGTACGGCTTCGCCGCGCGCGACCGCGTGCTGGGAAGGGGCCCATTATTAGAGGAGCCACAGGCCAGGTGGTCTCTCCGGCGCCTGGCCCGGGGTGAAACTCTAATCTTTCAGCCGTGGCTCGATGTCATTCGTGAGTATGGCGTCGTGATGGAGATTTCCCCCGACGGATCATTTGCGGTTCATGGCATCAGCGACCTGCAGACCAACGGCGCGGGCACGGGCACCGGCTACATCCTCGGCCGTCCGCCCGATCCTCGCCGCGCAGGCGAACTTGAACGCATCGCCGGCCTGGTCAGTGAGCGTCTTTTCAGAGAAGGTTATGTCGGGCCGGTCGGAATAGACGCGCTCGAGCACCGGGGCGGCTTTCACCCACTGCTGGAAATCAACGCCCGTTATACAATGGGTTTCGTCGCGGTCGCCGTCGAGCGCAGTCTCAAGCCCGCCGCGCCAATCTTCTGGAGCACACAATAGAGCTCGATTTCACCGTGATCGACGAAAACGGCGCGGCGT
>JANOGZ010001044.1:0-2111 GCA_031406255.1 Pyrinomonadaceae bacterium
AAACGTGATTACTACGAGGTGCTGAGAGTCAGCCGCAGCGCCACCGAGCAGGAGATCAAAAGCGCCTATCGCCGTCTCGCCGTTCGGTACCATCCGGATAAGAATCCCGGAGATGCCGCGGCCGAGGAAAAATTCAAAGAGGCTGCGGAAGCGTATTCTGTACTCTCCGATACCGAGCAGCGCCCGCGTTATGACCGCTTCGGTCATGCGGGCGTCTCGAGTAGCGCCGGAGCCGGCTGGGGGGCTCCCGGCTTCGGCGGCATCGAGGATATCCTCGGCGATCTGTTTGGCTTCGGTGATATGTTCGGCGCGCGCGGCGGCGCGGGCGCACGCCGTTCCGCCGCCCAACGCGGCGCAGACCTCCGTTACGATCTGGAGATGACGTTGGAGGAGGCCGCCGCGGGGATGACCGCGCAGTTGCGTATACCGCGCCTTGAAAGTTGCGATCTGTGCAAGGGAACGGGTGCGGCGGCCGGGACGCAGCCCGAAAATTGCACGACCTGCGGCGGAGCCGGACAGGTCCGTTACCAGCAGGGGTTTTTCTCCGTTGCGCGTACCTGCGGGAGTTGTCGCGGCACGGGCCGCATCATCAAAACGCCGTGCGAGGAATGCCGCGGCGCAGGACGCATCGAGCGCGAAAAAAACATCGAAGTCAAAATCCCGGCGGGCGTCGAAACCGGCTCACGCCTGCGCATTGCCGGCGAGGGTGAGGGAGGAACCCAGGGCGGGCCGGCGGGCGACCTCTATGTTGTTATCCATGTCAAAGAGCACGAGCAGTTCGAGCGGCAGGGAAGCAATCTTTACGCTTCCGTGCCGATCACGTTTACGCAGGCGGCGCTCGGCGCAGAGGTGACGGTTAAGACGCTCGACGGCGAGCGCCAATTAAAGGTTCCGGCCGGTACGCAGACCGGCACCGTGTTTCGTCTCAAAGGCACCGGCATGCCCGTGCTGGGAGGGCGTGGCCGCGGCGACCTTTTTGTTTCGGCCACGGTCATCACCCCGACCACGCTGACGCGTGAGCAGCGTCGGTTGCTCGAACAATTGGCCAACGTCGAAGACCGCGACCTTGAAGACAAGGGCCTCATCGACAAAGTGCGCGACATCTTCGGGTGACTGAAAGATGCAATAATACTCCCGCTGAAGAAGGCCGCCGGTTGAGGCGGCCTTCTTCGTTTTTGGATCATGTTGAATCAAAACAAGACGTTCTCACACCATACAAAGGCGCGCACGGGAGGATTTTGGGCATCCTCTCAGGCGGCTCCCCGGGATGCGCTTTCTTATTTGCTTACAAGCATTAAGGCCCGCTTTCCGGTTTCTCGCAAAGAGCGCGGCATATCAGTTGCACTAAACCCTGACGTGGAATTTAGCCCGGACCGTAAGGGGACCTTAATCGCAATGAAACGACAACTTTTCATCAACCTGTTTGTTGCTATCTCTCTCGCAATCTTCGTCAGCCCGATCCTTGCTGCGAGCAGCACCGACGAAGATACAGATACGCGCATGGTCGATGCGAGGGTTGTCGAAGTAACCCACACGCGGATCTCTGTCATCGCCAGGACGGGCGTCGAACATGTGATTGCGATTAATGACGCCGACACGAAAGTGAAAATTGACGATCAGGTGGTTTCTCTTAAAAATGTTTGCGAAGGGGATATCGTGACGGTTGAGCTTGATGAGAATAATCCTTTGAAGTTTGCGAGAAATATCGTAATTGCAGTCCAAGCGGGTGATCATGTAGCGCGAGTTCGCCGGTAATGCACTGACGTCTTTATTTGAGCGTCGCCTCGCAGATTAAGCCGGCAAGAAGAAGCCGCTTTGCCCTCGCATAAGCAAAGCGGCTTTGCCTTTTTTATTTAACCCACCCAATTCATTTTAACAAGTCTTCACAGCCGATATCTGACACGTTGCCGCCGCAAGGCGTCGTCTTCAACTTCGATGTTCTGCAACCGTAGCGAGACATCGGCGTTTAGATCAAGACCCGCCCGCTCACCGGCTTGAAGTTTCACTGTTCCGGCCGCGGCGATCATCGCCGCGTTGTCGGTAGACAAATGTTTGGAAGGGAACTGGATGGGAATCTTTAAGCGCGCGGCGGCGGCGCTCGCCGCTTCGCG
>JANOGZ010001085.1:0-2442 GCA_031406255.1 Pyrinomonadaceae bacterium
GACATCACGGAGCGCAAACGCGCCGAGGAAGAATTACAGGAAGCGAACCAGCGCGCGATCAACGAATACGAAGGCTTGCTCGATCGCCTCGCCTTTCTCGCGCAGGCTTTCGGCACGGCGCGCGACCTCAAGACCATCTTCCGCCAGTTGCCCAGCTTCGCCGTCGCTTCGATGCCGTGCACCGGCCTTTTCATCTCGCTCTATGACGCCGAGCGAAATGTACGGACGGCTGTCTATGCGTGGAGCGAGGGTGAGGAAGCAGACCTCTCGGTGCTGCCGACGATGCCGATGACCGATAGCCCGCACAGCCGCGCCGTCGCGACCGGGCAGGTCATCATCACGGATGATTTTCAGGACGCGATGATCGGCAAGCCGGTCGTTCATATCGGGCTGGAGATTGACCCGCAGTTGCCGCGCTCCTCGCTGGCGGTGCCGATGATCGTGATGGGAAAAACCGTCGGCGCGGTCGAGGTGCAGAGCACACGGCCGGCGGCGTTCGCTCATGAACATGCGACGGCGATGCGCATGGCGGCCAACCTCGCCGCTATCGCGATTGAGAACGCGCGCCTCTTCGAGCGCGAGCGCGAAAATGAAGAGCACCTCCGCCAGGTGCAGAAGATGGAATCAATCGGCACGCTCGCGGGCGGCGTCGCGCACGACTTCAATAATCTGCTGAATACGATTTTGCTCAACACGCAGCTCTCACTGGCGCGGCTTCAGCCGGACACGCCGCTCGAACGTCGCCTGCAGGAGATCGAAAAAGCCACCGAGCGCGCCGCCGCGCTGACGCGACAACTGCTGGCTTTCAGTCGGCGCCAGCGCCTCGAACGCAAAACCATCAACCTTAACCACACGATCGGTGACATCATGAAAATGCTGCGGCGGCTGGTCGGCGCCAACATATCCGTGCAGCTTCATGAAGCGCCGAGCCTGCGCGCCGTCTTCGCCGATCCGACGCAGATCGAGCAGGTGGTGATGAACCTCGTGATCAACGCCTGCGACGCGATGCCGGCCGGGGGCGTGCTGATCGTCGAAACACACAACGTCGTGCTCAACGAAGAATACTGCCGCGAGCATCGGTACGCTAAACCGGGCAAGTATGCGCAGCTCATGGTGAGCGACACCGGGACGGGGATGAAAGCGGATGTCCAGGCGCGTATCTTCGAGCCGTTCTTTACGACGAAAGAAGTCGGCAAGGGAACCGGGCTCGGACTGGCGATGGTTTACGGCATCATCAAACAGCACGGCGGTCTCATCGAGGTCTATAGCGAGCCGGGACACGGCACGACCTTCAAGATACATTTGCCGGCCGAGCAGGCGGCGGTCGAAGAAGAGGAAGCGCCTGATGTTCTGCTACCGCCCCTGCGCGGTGGAACGGAGACGATCCTGCTGGCCGAAGATGAAGAAGATCTGCGCGAGTTGACCAGAGACGTCCTGGAAGAGTTAGGCTATTCTGTGATTCTCGCGCGGGATGGTGCAGAGGCTCTCGAAATCTTCGAGGCGCGGCGCGATTCCGTGGAACTGCTGATGCTCGACGTCGTGATGCCGCGCCTGAGCGGGCACGAGGCTTACGAACGGATGCGCCAGTTCGGCGGCGACCGTGTGCCACTGATCTTCATGACCGGCTATAGTGAACAGATAGTGGCGCAGAGCAAGTACGTCGAGGGGATCGGCGCGCGCGTGATCCAGAAGCCGTATAGCGCTGAGGCGCTCGGCCGCAAGGTGCGCGAAGTGCTCGATGCATCCGCCCCACGGCACACGCCCGAACAGCAGCGGTGACGGTTTCGCCGACCGCGGAAGCGCGCCGCTACTCGCGTTGAGGCTCGGAAATTCCTTGGAGATACACGACGAAATTATGATGAATGTTGCACAGGGGACCGACCTGCAAGCGAAGGTGAGAGCATCCGGGGAGGCGCTCGACGCGTGGGTGCGTGAGATCATGCAGTGGCATTTCGACCCGGCGACCGCGTGCCCGTTCTGGCTGGGGTATGCGAAGGATCTGGGCTGGGACCCGCGCCGCGAGATTCAGGGTTATGCTGATCTCGCGCGCTTCGGTTTTTTTCAAGACGAGTGGCTGCGCGGCGGCCCCGTCCGGCGCTGGGTTCCGCGGGCGTACGCGGAGCGACCAATTTATGTTTTCGAGACCGGCGGAAGCACCGGCGTCCCGAAGTCACGGATCAGCATCGAAGATTTTCGCCTCGATTATGAAGCCTTCAGCGCGACGCTTCCGGCGGAGTCTTTTCCGCCCGGCGCTGACTGGCTGTCGCTCGGGCCGACCGGCCCACGCCGCCTCCGCCTCGCCGTCGAGCATCTGGCGCAGTATCGCGGCGGGATCTGCTTTATGGTTGACCTGGACCCGCGCTGGGTCATCAAGCTGCTCAAGATGAATCAGCCGAAGATGGCCGAAGCCTACAAGCAGCACGTCGTCGAGCAGGGCCTGAC
>JANOGZ010001124.1:0-2525 GCA_031406255.1 Pyrinomonadaceae bacterium
TTACTTCGACGATGCGGCCAGCGTTTGTTACAATCGCAACCGGTATGAAGAAGGCCAAATCCCCTGAGCCGGAACTCGACGCGCTGGAAAAAACGCTCGCCTATCGCTTCAGTGACCGCAGCCTGCTCCAACGCGCGATCACGCATCGTTCGTGGGCGCACGAGCAGGTCGGGCCAGGCGAAGAAGAAAAAGCGCGCCGCCTTCATAATGAAGCATTCGAGTTCGTCGGCGATTCGGTGCTCGGTCTTGTCGTTGCCGATTACCTGTTTCACATATATCCGGAGGTGACTGAAGGCGAGTTGTCTCGCATGAAGCACCGGCTGGTGAGCACGCAGACGATCGCCCGCGCCGCGAAACGACTTGGCCTCGGCGATTTCTTGCGCGTCGGGCACGGTGAAGAGAAGACCGGCGGCCGGCTCAAGCGGGCGCTCCTGGCAGATGTCTTTGAAGCGGTGCTGGCGGCGATTTATTTCGACGGAAACTTCATTGCCGCGACAGACTTTGTGCATCATGCGCTCGGCCCGGAACTGGCTGATGCTGATCCGGAGACCGCCGCCGCGGCCGACTTCAAGACGATGTTTCAGGAGCGCCTGCAGGCTGAACGTCAGACTACACCGCAGTACAGCGTGATCGATACACAAGGCCCGCCGCATCGTCGTGTTTTTCGCGTCGAAGTTAACTGGGACGGAGGCCAGGTGCAGGGCGAAGGTCGAACGATCAAGGCCGCCGAGATTATGGCCGCACGACGCGCTCTTGAACAAATGAACCCACCGCCCCGGACTGAGGCGGCCAATTAAGGTTATGCCAGGGAGTATAAATTGATAAGCTCGTGCGCGCGGAAGCGCCATCGTTTCCGGCCACTTTAACCCTTATCTCATCTGCGCGCGGCGCGTCATGCGCTTGACCGCCGCGCATCGCTTTATCTACGATGCAATTTATATGAGCAACGAATATACAAGAACAGTAATAGCCGAACCACCTGCGGAAGCTCCGACTGAACAATCTACCGCGACACGCACGTCGCGCATGTCCGAGCAAAAGGATGTCACCTCATCATCCGACCACGGCGAGGACAGGGTGCCGGGGCCGCCCAGAACCATCTGGCGCGAGTATTTCGAATCCCTCGTCGTGACGGCGGTTATGGCGCTCTTCGGTATGACCTTCATCGTCCAGGCAGTAAAGGTGCCGACCGGCTCGATGCAGAACACTATTCTTATCGGCGACCATCTGTTAGTGAACAAATTCATCTTCGCGCCGGGACCTTCAGTGGCCTTCCTGCCGCAACGTGAAATCAGGCGCGGCGACATTATCGTCTTCAAATATCCCGGCAATAAAGATAATCCAGAGCGAGATCGGGACGATCCGACGAGCACGCCTTACACGACCAACTTTGTCAAGCGCGTTGTCGGTCTGCCGGGTGACCGCATCGAGGTGCGCGGCGCGCGCGTGTATGTCAACAACCAACCGCTCACCGAACAGCGCGTTACCGCGGAAGATCCCGGACAGGATGCGCCGCTTGAGATTCTTTCAAATCCGCCGCGCGAAGGTGGCGGGGACTACACAGTCTATTATTCACCCGAGACGAGATTGGCTCCGAACGAGGGCGCCGGCCTGCGCGCCACTTCCGACTTTCGCTACGGAGTCAATGGTAGATCCGCGAGCGTTCCGGAGAATCACTATTTTGTGATGGGCGATAATCGTGAAAACAGTTCCGATAGTCGGGCGTGGGGTTTCGTGCCGCGCGATCTGGTGATCGGGCGCGCCATGTTCGTCTACTGGTCTTATGATAATAGCGCTCCATCGAGCGGTAATTTCCTCCTGGATTTTCTCCAGAACTCGCGCTGGGGCCGCACCGGCACACTGGTCAAATAGCACGCGCCCAGGCGTCGCGCATTGTCGCGCATTAAAGTTACCGGGGGAGCAGATGGGGTGATCGCATCGGCGTGGAAATTAGGCGGATTAAGCTGGCGGGAACTGGGTAGGCGCGTCTGGGCGGAAGTACAGGAAGATGACGTCTTCGGGCGGGCCGCGCAATTATCCTACTACTTTTTGCTCGCCCTCTTCCCGTTATTACTGTTTCTGACATCACTCCTGGGATTTTTCGCCGGGGTCGGAACTGAGCTTCGCGACAATTTACTTTCTTACCTTGGTCGGGTGGTACCCGCGGCGGCTTCTGATCTAATCCGAACAACTGTTACTGATATCAGCGAAGGTAAGGGCGGCGGCAAGCTTTCCTTCGGTCTGCTCGCGGCGCTCTGGGCAGCATCCAATGGCTTGGGGGCCATCAGCTCGTCGCTCAACGTCGCTTACGATGTTAAAGAGACACGCCCGTGGTGGAAAGAGCGACTTGTCTCCATCGCTTTAACAATCGCGCTCGCGGTACTGATTATCTCTGCGCTGACACTTGTTCTCTATGGCGGCCGGATCGCCGATTCGGTGGCGGGTGCTTTCGCGTTCGGTCAGGCTTTCACCATCACCTGGAAAATTGCGCAATGGCCGATCGTGCTGGTCTTTGTGTTAGTGGC
>JANOGZ010001128.1:0-1916 GCA_031406255.1 Pyrinomonadaceae bacterium
CATTAGCGGTTCGGACCTGAGATGGAACGGTCGCGGAGCGTGGCTTGTGGCGGAGGATGCTTCGGTGGAAGGTAGCAACAATGTCGAGTAGTGTGAAACTGGATTGGAGTTGGTAGCCATCGGGGTGATTCGGGATCATCCGCAGCGGATAGGTTTGGCCCGTGTCGTGAATATGCAAAATCGACAAAGCGGCGCTCAGAGGCCGACTAAGACTGTAAGATTCCCGGTGAAGTTGCTGGTAGTGTTCGGTGGAGTGGTGATCGGATTGCTGATTGCCGAAGTAGTGTTGCGTCTCGTCGGCTACACTTATCCGGTTTTTTACACGACCGATCAGGAGCGTGGCCACTCTCTGCGCCCGGGCATGGAAGGCTGGTATCGCAAGGAAGGAGAGGCTTACGTCCGCATCAATAGCGCCGGCCTGCGCGATCGCGAACACACGCGGGCGAAACCCGCCGGCGTGCTGCGCATCGCGGTGCTCGGAGACTCATATGCGGAAGCCTTGCAGGTACCCCAGGAGAATGCCTTCTGGGCGGTGATGGAACGTAAATTAAAAGAATGCGAACGACTCGCCGGTGAGCGACGCGTGGAGGTGATCAACTTCGGCGTTTCCGGTTATGGCACCACGCAGGAGTTGATCACGCTGCGGGAGCACGTCTGGGCTTATGCGCCGGACATCGTGGTGCTTACCGTGACGACAAATAATGACATTACGGATAATTCACGCGCGCTCAAGAAGACGGATGAGGCTCCTTATTTTATCTATCGTGAAGGCGAATTGACGCTTGACGATTCGTTTCGCGAGACGCGCGCGTTCCGCTTACGGCAATCGACCCTGAATAGGCTCGGAAGGTGGATCAGGGACACTTCGCGCGTCATCCAGGCCATTCATCAGGGCCACCACGCGCTCAAGGCCCTGATCGCATCGAGGCGTGCGACGACGAATACTCCACAAACCAACGGGGCGACGAACGCGGCGGCGCAGACAGCCGCGGCGGAAGAACTCGGGATAGATAATCTGATCTATCGCGAGCCGGCTGATCCGGTGTGGAATGATGCGTGGCATGTTACCGAGGCGTTGCTCAGCCGGATGCGCGATGAGGTCAGGCAGGGGGGCGCGAAGTTTCTGGTGGTGACGCTGAGCAATGGAATTCAGGTTCATCCGGAGAAGGCGGCGCGCGAGGCTTTTATGCGGCGCGTGGGCGCGAGCGATCTGTTCTATCCGGACCGGCGGATTAAGGCGCTGGGCGAGCGTAAAGGGTTCGAGGTGCTGAATCTGGCCCCGGCCCTCCAGGACTACGCCGAGCGAAATAGAGTTTTCCTGCACGGGTTCGGCGGCGATATCGGCAACGGCCACTGGAACGCCACGGGCCACGCGGTGGCTGGTGAAATGCTCGCGCAGGCGCTCTGCCAGAGAGGAGAGGCGAAATAGAGCGGCGCTCACACGAGGTTAATCGTGCTCGGATAACTAAGAACAGAAGACGGGAAGCGCTTCGGACACCTGAGCCAGTGCCCCGCATGCCGCTAAACCAACCGAGTTTAGCTCCCCAAGCCTTCTGGCGCGCTCAGCCGAACGAGGGCTATAATGGGCGGGCGAGTTAATCTAATAGGGCCAACCTTCCAAAGTTCGCCATCACTTACGTAGCTTTAATGGCCATTGCTGCTGGCCCTCGCCCTGGCCACAACGGGATGTGCTCCGCTTCGGAACAGGCTGAAGGCCTACTGAACGCGACATTGATCCCGGCATGGTGTGTCAATTGAAGGAAGGTGAAATTAAGAATTCCTTTAAGAATCGAATGATCTGCCAGAGTCACTGCACGCTTGTGATAGACGATCTTCCATGACAATCCTCGCGCCCGACCCTTCTGTTTATCAAGCACTCGGCCGACGGCCTTTCTTCTGGGTCGTGGTGCTGCTGG
>JANOGZ010001143.1:0-2731 GCA_031406255.1 Pyrinomonadaceae bacterium
GAAAGAGCCACCGCGACGCGCTGCGGGAGCGGATTCCTGATCCGCAATTCGTATTCGATCCCCTTCTGCGCCTCGACATAACGCCTTCCACGCGCGTCGTATTCCTCCAGCGGCCGGCCGTTAACCAGCACTTGAACGTCAAACTCTCCGGCCTCGACCGGCATGATCTCCGGCCTCTGATAAACGGACGCCGTTTCCACTGCCGCTCGGCGATCATTCGCCTGCCCTTCCGCAGATGAGGCGACGAATGCGCCGACACCGCACATACATGCTCCGCCGAGGAGCGCCAACAGCCATGGTTTCCGCATATTTCGCTTCTCCTTTCCATAAAAGACCTCCTGACGCTCAATGAACGGCGGCCGGCAGCTTTTCTTGCAGGGCCCGGGCGCGATTTGTGATACAAAACATCCCGGAGGAGGGGCGAATGATGATCAATTTCGAAGCGGACGTCTGCGGCGACATCGTCGCCGGCGCGCGCCGCGAGTGGATCGAGACAAACGGCCTCGGAGGTTACGCGTCGTCGACGCTTTCGGGAATGAACACCCGTCGCTATCACGCTTTACTGACGGCGGCGGTACGTCCCCCGACCGGGCGCGTCGTGCTTCTCTCAAAACTCGAAGAGTCGCTCGTCGCCGACGGCGAGCGCTTTGAACTCGCCACGAATCAGTATCCACAGTCGGTCCATCCGCAGGGCTATCGCCTTCAAACTAACTTTCGCCTCGATCCTTTTCCCGTCTTCACCTATCAGGCCGGCGATGTAAAAATCGAGAAATCCGTCCTGATGCTGCACGGGGAAAATACGACTGTTGTTCGCTACCGTCTGCGTGCGCCCGCCAAAAAGAGCGTGCTCCTCGAGATTCGCCCGCTCGTCGCCTTCCGCGATTACCATTCGCTGGCACGCGGCGGCGCGGATTCACAGCTTCCTCTGGAGGTCGAGTCCGGGCTGGCGCGCATCGCGCCGCGCGGCTCTGAAGACGCGCTTTTCCTCGCGCACGACGCCACGCGCCTGCTCATCGAAGGCGTGTGGTACAGGCAGTTTGAATATGCGGAGGAACGCGCACGCGGCTTCGATTATCAGGAAGACCTGTTCAATCCATTCGTGATGGTCTTCGAGGCGCGCAACGGCGCCACGTGCAGCATCATCGCCTCGACCGAGCGACGGGACGCGTCTGAGGCCGAGGCTTACGAGAAGCGCGAGCGCAAGCGCCGGCGCCGAGCGACGAAGAAGGTGGCGGCGCGCGACGAGTATGTGCAAACGCTGTGCGCCGCGGCCGATCAGTTCGTCGTGCAACGCGGTCAGGATTTACAGTCGGTCATCGCCGGATACCACTGGTTTACGGATTGGGGACGCGACACGATGATCTCCCTGCCCGGTCTCGCGCTCGCCACCGGGCAATTTGACACCGCCCGCGCCATTCTGCTCGCGTTCGCCGAATATTTAAGCGAAGGGCTGATTCCGAATCGCTTCCCCGACCGCGACGAGCAACCCGAATATAATACCGTCGATGGTACGCTCTGGTTTGTGCACGCGGCGGGCGAACTCTTACGACGCACGCACGACGAACAGTTCGTCCGCGAACATCTCTACGAACATCTTAAAGAGATCATTAGCTGGCATGAGCGCGGCACGCGCTACGATATTCGCGTCGCCGAAGATGGTCTTTTGCGCGCCGGCGTCGAGGGCGTCCAACTGACATGGATGGACGCAAAAGTCGGTGATTATGTGGTTACGCCGCGCACCGGCCAGCCGGTCGAGATACAGGCGCTGTGGTATAACGCCCTGCGCATCGTCGAAGAGATGGCCGGGCGTTTCGACGATGGTCAGACGGGCGACCACTGCCGCATGCTGGCCGAGAGCGCGCGCGCCAGTTTCAATGAACGATTCTGGAATGAAGCGGCGCGCTGCCTCTACGACTATCTTCATGATGATGGAACCCCTGACACCGATGTGCGACCTAATCAAATCTTCGCCCTGAGCCTCCCGCATCCGATACTGAACGAAGAACGCGCACGCGATGTCGTCGAGACGGTCGAGCGTGAGCTTCTCACGCCTTACGGGCTACGTTCTCTTTCGCCGCATCACAAAGATTATCGCGGGCGCTACGAAGGCGATTCTCTGGCGCGCGACAGCGCGTATCATCAGGGAACCGTCTGGGGCTGGTTGATCGGACCGTTTATCACAGCCTACCTGAAGACTCACGGTCGCACGCCCGAGAGCCTCGCGACGGCCCGCGGCTGGATGCTGGCTTTTCGCGAGCATCTGTCTGATGCCGGACTCGGCCAGGTCTCCGAAATCTTCGACGGTGATCCTCCGCACACACCGCGCGGCTGCATCGCGCAAGCCTGGAGCGTCGCCGAACTGTTGCGCTGTGAGCTGGAGGAGCTGGCATGAAGCGCCGCGAAATTTCAACCCGTCGGGCAGTAGTGATGTTAAGCTGTCGGTGAAGTAACCGGAGCCGTCATCGACGCAAAACCATGAACTCTCGAAGAGCCTTCCTCGCCTGTGCTTTGATCGTCGGCGCCGCGCTGGCCGCGCCGGCGCAAGTAGAGACCACCTGCGCACTCAAAATATCCCGGCTACCCAAAGCTCCGGAGCTGCGTGGGTTTCACCTGGGAATGACGATTGACCAGGTTAAGGATCGGATCCCGCAAATCGAAGTCGGCCCCGCCGATGCCTTTGGCGCGACGCAAGTAAGCGTCAATCCCGATTTCAACCCCCGGATCGAGAAAG
>JANOGZ010001227.1:0-2314 GCA_031406255.1 Pyrinomonadaceae bacterium
AGCCCGTCGAGTTGCGCCTGCGTCGGTCTGGCAAAGAACGTAGGTAGGAAACTCGTCGGTGTCACCCGGTTCTGAACATTGATACGGTTCTGCGTCAGCAGGTGGACGCCGCGCGTCCCGAGATAACGCATCTCGAACGCATAGTCCTTCAGGAATTGACGCTGGAAACTCAGCGTGTAGGTGATCGCATATGGCACCTCTTGATCCGGAATGAACGCACCCGTGTTCGCCCGCGCCGCGGCCGGGTCGCTGCCGACGGCGATGGGGGTCGGCGGGATGCCGCCGCTCGCGAGGAAGTTCGGCGAGAGAGCCGACAGGTCAATGTCAACCGTCTGGTTGGACTGCGGCGGCAAAGCCAGAATGTAGAGGTTGTCGAAGATGTAATCGTAGCCGAGCGAAAATCCCGCACGGATCGAACTCTGTCCGCTCGTGCCGAAGATGCTGCCCAACAGCCCCGAGTCGAAGTTCGGCGAGTAAGCGATACCGACCTTCGGCTGGAAGTTCTTCTTCTGCTCTTCCGGAACTTTGAACTCGAGCACGCCGGGTACGGACGCGATCGCGTTCAGGGCCTGCAGTTTGGCGCCTAACGGGACTTGCTGGTACGAGTAGCCGAGGCCGAGGTTCAAAGTGATGTTGGGACGGATGCGCCAATCATCCTGGAAGAAGGCGTACAGGATCTTCTGATTGCCGAAATAGGGCGACGCGCCCACCGTGCGCTCCCCGAGCGAGTCCGGGCTCTGATCGCGCAGGAAGATATCCAACCCACTGTAGACATAGTCGCCACGCTCGCGCTGCACGAACGACTGCGGCGAGATCACATTACGGAAATCTCCGCCGAACCTGAATGAGTGGTTGCCCACCAGGTAGTTGACATTATTGACCACCTGATAGTTGTTCTCGATACCGAACTGCGGGAAGTTGCCGTTCGGTCCGATGCTGAAGCCGAGATCATCAAAACCAATGTTCGGGTAGCGATCCAGCCCCGGGAAGGTCAGACCGTCGGGAACCGGGAAACTCTGCACCGAGCGGCGGTAACCGAGGCGCAGTTCATTGGTCAGGTTCGACGTGAAACTGTGCAGCAGCGTGTAGGAGAACAGCTTGTTCTCGAGCGGCGTCAGCACGAAGAACTGCGGCAGGAACGCCTCGTTGTCGATGTCGGCGAAATCGTTCTGGTTGTAACGGCCGCGGTGCTGCGTGCGGCTGCTCTGCGTAAAGTCGATGTTGATGACGTAGTTCTTGTTGGTCTGAAAGTTGGGCGCGGCAAAGCTGATGGCCCCGACCGGGATGGCGAGAAGATTCTCGTTGGCGGCAGTGCCGGGAGTCGGGTCAGGGCACACCGAATTCGCTCCTCGCGCGACGGCGCAAAACGCGATCGCGTCGTTGGCCGTGGGCGCGACGGGCACTTCCGAGGTGAACACACCCAAATAGGTCGGAGAAATGCCGGGTAGCGAACGGATGGTGGCAAGTCCGGCCGCGGTCGGGGCGGTCAGGCCGCCGGCCGCCGCCGCAGAACCGATCTGGAAGCGCTCGAAGGATCCGAAGAAGAACAGCTTGTCCTTGAGGATCGGGCCGCCGAGGTTGCCGCCGAAACGTCCATAATCAGAGCGCGGGTTAAAGGAGCGCCCGGGCTCCAGCGCGCGTGAACGCTCGCGCACGATACCGGCATTCTTCTGCTGGGTGTCGAGCGCGTTCAAGAAACGGTTGCGGAAAAATCCATACGCCGTGCCATGAAACTCGTTCGTCCCGCTCTTCGTCACCGTGATGAACTGCCCGCCGTTGGAGCGTCCGAACTCGGCCGAAAACTGGTTCTGCAACAGCGAGAACTCGGCGACGACTTCCGGCGAGACATAGGTCTGCGGGCCGGTCACCGACTTGTCGTTGTTATCAATGCCGTCGACGACGAAGTTGTTGTTGCGCGGGCGCTGGCCGCCGACCGATCCGCCCGTGCCGACGCCGACGCCGCCCGACGATGAGACGTTCGGGGCGATCAAAGCGAGGTTGTTGACGCCGTTAAGGCCGACGCCGGTCTGGGCCAGTTCGACGACCTGACGTTCGTTGAAACCTTTAGACAAAGTGGTCGTCGTCGTCTCGACCAACTCGGCGCCGCCGGCCGAGACCTCGACGACTTCGCCCTGGAGACCGACCTGCAGCTGCGTTGGTATGTCCGTCGTCTGATTGAGCTCGACGCGCACTTCGCTCAAGGTCAGCTTCTTGAAGTTGGTGGCTTCGACCGTGATGCTGTAGTCACCAGGAAGCAGATTAGCGAACTCGTATTCGCCCTCACCGGTTGATTGGGTGGTCTGCGAATTATTAG
>JANOGZ010001232.1:0-4020 GCA_031406255.1 Pyrinomonadaceae bacterium
GTCCTCGCCCGTCATGTCATCGCGCAGGATGCTGGCGACCGTTTCGTCGCGGAAAGCCTGATCCATCGCGCGGCGTCGTGCCAGCGCGGCCTGCCGCGCCTGCTCAGCGCGGCGCAGGGCTTCGAGACGTTCGCGCCGCCGGCGCTCGGCCTCACGGCGCGCTTCGGCCAGACGCTCACGGCGCGTGAGCGCGCGGCCCGCTCTCTTCGTCCCTCCTCTTTTATCCTGTGCCTGCTTGTCACCACGTCGCGCGGAGCGCCCAACTCTGGCTGAAGTCTTCTGCGCCCGCCCCCGCGCGGCGCGCGTGGAGGCGGCGCGGGTCGCCTGAGGCCGCTTTTCTGCGCGACGTTTTCCCCTGGCCGCAACGACGGCGGCCGGGAAGGTGAGAAGCGTCAGCGCGATAAGGATCGCGGAACCGAGCGCGATGCGCGCGTGCGGCGGAGTACGTAGTGTCATAGAGAAGCCCAATATTAAAACATCATGCACGAGTCGCTCTGCTCGCACATTACGCGTATTCGATGGCGGCGAGGTTAGTCATGCTTAGAAGGCGGCGATGAGCCGAAATGTTGCCCGAGATCCTGGCTGATGCCGGTTTCGGGACGTAATAGCTAACCGCCCCATCTGCTTCGCACCCTTCCTATTTTATAGGACGAAGAGGTCAGGTATTCTTTTTCCCCTTGTGAGTTTTATAATTCGATCCGCTCGAATCGAAGTCAAACTGTCTCACGTACGGCGGCAGGTAGGGCTCTTTTCTAAAAGCCTGGCCCCTGGTGATCGCCCACCGCTGCAGCCAGGAGATGCCCGTCGGGCCCGTGTATGTATCCAGCATCTCGTACGCCTTATCCTTGAGCGCCTCTTCCAGAGAAATAAATATATAGCCCCGGCGTTTCATCATACGTGCGAGTTGGCCGAAGCGTTCGGCGTTGAGCGCATTGGCATGAAGCATCAACACCTGCGGTATCTCACGCCCGAACAGGTCCGTCGATAAACGCTCGTAGAATCCAAACATCTCTTCCATATAAGGCACATAAGCGTCGGCCACGCGGCGCATCACAACCAGATCTCCGCGTTTCGCGGCGCGCGCATAAGCATCGGCAAACAGCCATTCCATATTATCTATCGTGACCGGCGCGACTGTGTACCCGCGTTCGGCAAGAAACGCCTCGAACGCCTTTTTAGTGGCGAGGTCTGGCCCCGTATTAAGAAAGGGATGACGAAAATACTGCAGCTTCATCCCGCGCTCGCTGAGAAGCCGGCGCGTGATCTGCTCGCCACGGATGATCTGCTCTTGAAATTCTGCGAGCGGCGTATCGTAGAGTGACGGATGCGCGTAGGTGTGATTTCCCAGTTCGAGTCCGGCATCGAGCCAGATTGTTAAGGCGGCCGTGCGCGCTTCTGTTTCGCCTTCTCTGTGCAACTTGCCCTCGTTGACAAAACCGATCGCCGGGACATTGTTCGAGGCGATACTGCCGACGAGTCGGCGCGTCACCTCCTGAAGCGTTTTAACGTCGGGCTGGCCTCCGCCACCCGCGTACGGCAGATCATCGAATGTGACCGCCACTTTTCGATGAACGACTCTCCGCGGGGCGCGCCGCTGCGGCGCCTCCTCGTGTGGGACGCTCAGCGCAGCGCCCGAAAGCGTGTGAAACAATATCAAGATCAGCGACAGAATTTTTCTCATCAAGAGTTCAGCCCTTCGTGTTTCCGATGCGAGTTGGCTGAGGATGCCACGAGCGTAGATTTTGAGTTTTACGCAGTTAATCTTTTTCTGTTTTGTAGCTCGATCCGCTCTTGATAAAGTCGAATTGTTTCATATACGGAGGCAGGTAGGGCTCCTTACGGAATTCTCCTCCCCTGGTGATCGCCCACCGCTGCAGCCAGGAGATGCCCGTCGGGCCCGTGTATGTATCCGGCATTTGATATGCTTCATCGCGGAGCGCCTGATCCAGCGAGACGAAAGCATACCCTCGGCGCTTCATCATCTGCACGAGGTTATCGAAGAGATCGGCATTAAGCGCGCCGGCGGTCAGCATCAGCACTTGTGGGATTTCACGTCCGAGCACATCAACCGACAGTTCTTCATAAAATACCATCATCTTCTCCATATACGGAATGTACTCTTCGGCCACACGCCGCATGGTTTCGCCATCACCACGGTCCCTGGCCCTGGCATAGACATCGACGAAAAGCCAGTCCATGTTATCAATGGTTACCGGAGCGATTCGGTACCCGCGCTCGGCGAGGAATTTCTCAAGCGTCGTTTTGGCTTCAAGGTTCGGCCCCGTATTGAGAAACGGGTAGCTGAAGTACTTCAGCCTCATCCCGCGCTCGCTGAGAAGCCGGCTGGTGATTCTTTCCCCGCGGATGATGTCTTCCTGATATGAAGCGAGCGGCGTATTGTACAGGCGCGGATGAGAGAAGGTCTGATTTCCCAGTTCGAGCCCGGCATCGAGCCAGATGCGTAGCGAGTCGACGCGCGCATCCACCACTTCACCGCCCCTGTAGAGGCGGCCTTCCCCCACGAATCCGACGGCCGGGATGTGATGGGTCGTGATGCCCTTGACCAGCTTCCGCGTCATGTCTTCCAGCATGTGCGCGTCATCACGGTATCCACGACCAGGAGGCAGACTAACGAAAATAACGGCCGCCTTACGACGCTGCGGCTCGGAAGCAACCGCGTTCAGGTTCGTTAAGGTAAACGCGGCGATCACCTCGTCAGTGAGTAAAGCGGCGCGCGCGCTCGCCAGAATGCTCAATACAGAAATGACGACGACGGCAGTTGCCGCCCATGGTGAAGAACGATCGAAGGCGCGCGCCGGTCGCGCTCGCGAAACTTCGACGAGACGTTGGACGCGCCGCAGCAACGAGTCACGACTGCTACCGCCCGCCGCCATTGCTAACTGCGGAGGAGCGGCAGCCTCGAAGCGCAGACGCTCCAGTTCAACCAGCGCCCGAGCGTACGTCAACACGTCGCCGCCGCACGCCCTGACCGCCGCGTCGTCGCAGGCATGCTCACGCTCGACACGAATCTGATGTGAAATCCACCACACCGCCGGATGATAGAAAAGAAGCGTCTCAATAAGAGTCTGTAACAGATTGACGAGGTAATCATGACGGCGGATGTGCGCCAGCTCATGCGCAAGCAGCGCCTCGACCTGCTGCGTAGTGAGGCCGAGCAGCGCGCTCGGCGGCATCAGAATCACCGGCCGTAGCCACCCGATGACCGTCGGCACCTCGACCAACGTCGATTCGCACAGACGCACGGCCCGCGACACCGCGATCCGCTGCGCGAAGCTTGTGAGCCTCTGTTGCCACGCGCGCGTGGCCGGTTTCGTAACCCGTCGGCGAAGTCGCTGCGCCACGACCCATCCACCGAGGAAGCGCAAGGAGAGAGCGCATGTCCCCGTCAACCAGAGACAGATCAGCCAGGGCAGGAGAAAAGCGAAACGCTCCTCGGCCCAACGTTGGAAGGGTGCCGCCTCAACGATCGTCGAAGCGATGGGTGCAATCTGTGAAGCCGATCTCGAGGAATTCTCGGTCGCGCGCCGCGGCACCCCGCGACGTCCTTTCGCCTGCGCGACCTGACCCCTCGCATAATCATCCGTTACCATTCGGGAAGTGGACGAAAGATAGATGAAGACGCCGGTGATTACGGGAAGTCCTAACATCACCAACAGCGCGCCGCAGGCCGTCGCGTAGCGTAAATTTGCGCTATTTCTACTTAAAAAATAAGACGCCCCGCCAAACAAAATAGCGACGAGCGCGCCCTGCCAGATGAAATGGATGAGGGCCCATCCGAGCGCCTGAAAAATCGGCTGCGTCAGCACAAACTCAATGTTATTCATTACCACCTCGCTCAAAGTCGTCCAGGATTTTCTGAATCTGAGTGAGCGTTTCGGCCGAAGTCTTCTTGGTTGAGAGCGCTTGCATGACGAGTTTTGTAGCTGAACCGTCAAAGACCCGATCCAGCAGATCCCCGACTAGCTGCTGCTGGGTCTGTTCCTGCGCGAACTGGGTTTC
>JANOGZ010001236.1:0-1015 GCA_031406255.1 Pyrinomonadaceae bacterium
AGGCGATGTTGAGCCCGCGACCGCGCAACTGCTCGATCATCTTCTCCTCCTGCATCTGCGGCACCCGCTCTGTGGCATAGTCGAGCCACTCCCGTATCAACACCTGACCATCTTTAGGTTCTTTATCTGCTTTTGTCTGCTTCAGCCCTTCTTCTACAAGAGCGTAGGTCAGCAGCCCGTGCCCGACCTGCGACGTCTCTAACGCCGCCTGAAAGCTCTGCGCGGCGGTCAACACGTACATGCCTTTGTAGTAGGCGAGCTGCGCCAGCCCCTTCGAGTTCATCGGCCCGCGCCCCTCCTTCTCGCCGCCGAGCGCCTGCCCGCTGTTGCAGGCGTCAATGATCATCGTCAACTGCCCAGCGTCCACGCCCTCGAATGCATCCTCCAACTCGGCATCCGAGAGGCCGCGCGCGGCGAGCATCGCGGCGAGGTCTGCGGTGGGCGCGGGCGTCCGTCTGGCGGCTGGCGGCGTCGCCGTAACACTCGCGCCGATGTCGTGCGGGATAAGGTAGAACTTACCGCCCTCGGCCAGCCCGTGCCCGGCGAAATAGACGATGACGGCGTCTTCCGGTTGCGTCTTCTTCGCCAACTCCGCGATCGCACTGAGCAACTGCGCCTTCGTCGCCGCCTCGTCCGTCAGCTTGACCACTTCGACCTTCTCATAGCGCCCCAACTGCTCCTGCTGGCGCTTGACCTCGGCGGCGAACTCGTCGGCGTCCGCCACCGCGAACTTCAGGTCGCGGAAGAACGGGTTAGCAACATAATGGTTCACGCCCACCGCTACGATGTACGCTGTGCCTTTGCGCCGCAGGCTCTCATCGCCTTTGAGGGCGAGCGTGGCGTCAGCGCTCTTCACATTGTCGCGATTGAAGGCAAACGCCGTCAGTTGGTTCTCCCCGGCGATGAGATTAACGGTCGTCTCGCACACGGCGCGGCGCGGCTCTCCGGCTTTCGCCTGCTGAGGCTGGCAGCCGCCCGTCTTGCCAAAGGCGTCGCCGCCCCACAGCTTCACCAG
>JANOGZ010001269.1:0-2584 GCA_031406255.1 Pyrinomonadaceae bacterium
CCCGCGTGGTAAAATGCAATCGCCCCGTCTCGGAGACGGTGCGTTCCCGAACATCCCACACGCCGCGCCTCATGATAGAGACGCGATGCATCGCGTCTGTACTCTCGCAATCAACGCTTGTCGCAATGCGGCGCGGACTGCGTAGCACGAGCGACGCGCTGCCCCACTGTCGAGAGATAGAGGTGAGGGGCGCGCCACCCCGCCGTCACCCAGCTCAATCTGCCTCAGATGATGAAATTGCTTTCAAGCAACGCTGCCACTGCTTCGGCATCCACCGCCCCGGAGAAAAAGAAGCCTTGCCCGTACTCGCATTCCAACCCCCTGAGTTGAGTCAATTGCTCGGCTGTTTCCACCCCTTCGGCCATCACCTGCATCTTCAGGTTGTGGGCCAGCGTCACAATCGCCCGCACAATCTCCGCATCCCCGCCTTTCGCATCTATATGAGTGACAAAGGAGCGGTCTATCTTTAGCGTATCGGCCGGGAAACTGTGCAGATAACTCAAAGATGAATAGCCCGTGCCGAAGTCATCGATGTGCAGCTTGATCCCTCTGTCTCTCAGTTTTAAGAGCAGCGCCGTTGACGCTGCCGCATTTTCCATCACCACGCTTTCTGTAATCTCTAGGTTCAAACTGCGGGCATCGAGGCCGGTCTCCTGCAGCGTGTCGCTGATCCGCTCGATCAAATCAGGTTGGGCAAACTGTTTTCTGGATAAATTGACACTGATCTCGAGGGGTGGATTGACGGGGAATTGCGTCTGCCACGTGAACATCTGGCGGCACGCTTCGTGCAATATCCAGATGCCGATCGGAATGATCAGTCCGTTCTCCTCCGCCACTGGAATGAACTCCGCCGGAGAAATCGGACCCCGATGCGGGTGCTGCCAGCGCGCTAAAGCCTCGAACCCTGTAATCCTGCCGGTTCGCAGCAACACGATCGGTTGATACTGAATCTGAAACTCATGCCGTTCGAGGGCCATCCGCAGGTCTGTTTCCAACTTCAAAAGTGCCACGACGTGGGCGTGCATGCTCTGGTCGAATATCTCATGGCGCGCTTTGCCCAGTATCTTGGCACGGTACATCGCCGTGTCAGCATCGCGCAGACAGTCCTCCGGCTGCTCATAATATTGTGAGCTCAGAGTAATGCCAATGCTGGCGGTGGTGAATACCTCGTGCCCATCGAGATTGAAGGGGGGGGTCAGTTCCTTGTGAATTCGTTCGGCGACGCGCGTGGCATCGCTGGTGTCCTTGATATCCTCAAGCAGGATGGTGAACTCGTCTCCACCCAGACGTGCGACGATATCCTCAGGGCGCACGCACAACTCGAGCTTGCGCGCGATGGCGACGAGCAGTTGATCGGCGATGACATGGCCGAAGCTGTCGTTGACGAGCTTGAAGCGATCAAGATCGAGGAAGAGCACGGCAAATAAATAATCTTCGTGCCGTTTGCCACGCGCGATTGTTCGCTTTAAGTGGTCGATGAACCACGCTCGATTCGGCAGGCCCGTGAGAGCGTCGCGCAGCGCTTCTTTACGTTCGGTGATGTCGCGCGTCACATTGGAGAAGCCACGCAGACGTCCCGCCACATCTTTTAAGGCCGTGATGACCACGCTCGCCCAAAAGCGGGTGCCGTCCTTGCGCACTCTCCATCCTTCATCTTCAAACCAGCCTTCGACTTCAGCCGTTTCCAGGGCGCGCTGCGGCTTGGGGCCGTTGCTGTCTTCAGTGAGATAAAAACAGGAGAAATGTTGACCGAGGATTTCTTCCACGCGATAGCCCTCAACGCGCTCAGCCCCTTCGTTCCAACTCGTGATGCGTCCCGCCGTATCCAGCATAAAGATCGCGTGATCCTTTGCGCCCTCAACGAGCAAACGAAAGCGCTCCTCGCTTTCACGCAGCGCCCTCTCCGCCAGCGCCCGCTCGACCAGCCGCGCGACCTTCGCGGTAAGCCGTACCGCATCGTAGGGCGCTTCAAGATAATCATCGGCTCCCGCCTGCAATCCTTCGACGACGCTCGCGGTATCCCGGCGCAGTGCGCTGACAAGCAAGATCGGAGTTGTATGAATCTCGGCATCGGCGCGAATCAAACGGCACAACTCGATGCCATCAACCTGCGGCATGGCGACATCGCTAACCACAAGATCTGGGTGTTCCCGCTGCACGGTCTGGAAGCCTTCGTATCCATTGTGCGCAGTAAACACGCGGTAACCTGCATGAGCTAGTGACAGGCTCATCATTTCCAACTGGTCAGGCGTGTCATTGATGATGAGAACCGTGTTTTCGCTCTGGTGTTCTGTACCCATAGAATCCCCCGAGCCCGTGACCGAGCTCAGTCTCGAAGGCGTCGGAAATCATTCGCGGCCTGCGTTTGATCTGATGGGCAAAACTTGTTGACACTCGCCGTGGCAGCAACCGTTTTGCTGACCCGCTTGCTCTATCCGGCGTGGCAAAGATCGTATTACATCCTCTATCGCCAGTAACAAAATGGGCGTGCCGGTCTGTGCCACCGTCATATTAGAGCATTTTGGCCCTTCGCGGGGCTTATTCGTTCCAGGCCAGGGAGGAAGTTGGTATTCTTCACGGGGAC
>JANOGZ010001276.1:0-2601 GCA_031406255.1 Pyrinomonadaceae bacterium
CGTGCGCGGCGTGGCGATGAATCCGGTGGATCACCCGCACGGCGGCGGGGAGGGTAAGACCTCCGGCGGGCGTCATCCCGTCACGCCGTGGGGACAACCGACGCGCGGTTACAAAACACGCAAGAACAAGCGTACGCAGAAGATGATCGTGCGCGACCGGCGAGTGAAGTAAGGAATAGCGTTCAGCCGTCAGCTATCAGTAATCAGCAAAAGGCTGAGCGTAGTTTTAGACCATCGACAAGCTTTAAACCGCTTGTCAAGCTGAGAGCTGACGGCTGAGAGCTGACGGCTTGGTGAGTGAAACGAAACAATGGCACGTTCAGTAAAAAAAGGCGCGTTTGTTGATGATTATCTACAGAAAATGGTCGATCGGATTCGTTTGAGCGGCAATCGCCCGCCGGCGATCAAGACGTGGTCGCGCCGTTCAACGATCACGCCCGATATGGTCGGTCTGACATTCGCCGTCCATAACGGCAAACGGCATCTGCCCGTTTATGTAACGGAGAATATGGTCGGGCACAAGCTCGGCGAATTTGCGCCGACGCGCACGTTCAAGGGCCATTCGGGAACGAAGTCCGAGAAATCTTCGAAGGTGGCGAGATAACATGATGAGCGATGAATGCGGAATGATGAATTAAAACTAAACACTAGAGACTGAAAGTTTTCTTTTAATTCATCATTCCGCATTCCGAAGGTTGAACTATGGAAGCTAGAGCGAGTGCAAAATATCTACGCGGGTCGGCGCAGAAGGCGCGGCTCGTGATAGACATGATTCGCGGCAAAAACGTCAATGTAGCGCTGGCCGTCCTGCAGTATACGAATAAGCGCGCCGCCGATGGCATTGAAGCCTGTGTGCGTTCGGCCATCGCCAACGCGACAGAGGCGGCGGAGAAGGCGAACATCGCCGTTGATCCGGATGATCTGTGGGTCAAGGCCGCCTTCGTTGATCAGGGGCCGACGAAGAATCGTCGGCGCATGCGGCCCGCGCCGCAGGGGCGCGCCTATCGTGAGCGCCGCCATTTCTGCCACGTCACCGTCCTTCTTTCGAGCGATGGTAAGGACGTGATCAGCGGCGGGAGGGCGAAAGCCGGCGGCGCAAAGCCAGCCGCTAAATCGGCCGCCGCGCCGGCCGCTTCCGCCACCGGCAAAGGCCGCCAGAAGCGCGGCGCGCCGACCGCCGCGAAGAAGAAGACGGGCGCCAGGGCCGAAGAGACGAGCGATAAAACGAGCACGAAAACGAGCAAACGCGCTCCGAAAAAGACCTCGGGCGCTGAAGAACAGGCTGCTGAAGAATAACTCGGAACGGAGAAGATTGTGGGACAGAAAGTTCATCCTTACGGCTTCCGCCTCGGCTACAACAAAGACTGGCATTCGCACTGGTATGCGAAAAAGCAGTACGGCGAGTACCTGCTCGAAGACCTGAAACTGAAGCGCGTCCTGAAGCATCGCTTCGCGGGCGCGGGCGTCTCGCACATCGATGTCGAGCGCGCGGCCAATCGTTTGAAGATCATCATCTACACCTCGCGCCCGGGCATCATCATCGGGCGCAAAGGGGCGGAGATAGACAAGCTGAAGAATGATATCTCCTCGCGCACGGGACGCGAAGTCCTGGTCTCGATTCAGGAGATTCACAAGCCGGAATTGAACGCGCAGTTGCAGGCCGAAAAGATCGCGGCGCAGCTTGAGAAGCGGATCGCCTTTCGCCGCGCGATGCGCAAGGCGGTCGAGGAATCGCTCAGGTTCGGTGCGCAGGGAATCAAGGTCAAGGTGGCCGGGCGCTTGAACGGCGCGGAGATCGCCCGCAGCGAGTGGTACCTCCAGGGACGCCTGCCGCTTCATACGCTGCGCGCGGATGTGGATTACGGTTTAGCAGAGGCGCATACGACCTTTGGCGTGATCGGCGTTAAGTGCTGGATCTACCGCGGCGAAATCCTCGACCCGAAGGCGGCGATGGCGCGCGGCACCGCCACCGACCCGATCAATGATGTGCGCGGCGAGCCGCGCGAGCGTCGTCCGCGCACACGGCGCGAGCGTGAAGGCGGGGGTGAATGCGGCGAGCGTCGCCCGCGCGCGGACAGAGGCTAAATAAGCTTTCAGCAGTCAGCTATCAGCCGGATAGCTGGGTTGAAGCTGATGGCTGATAGCTGACTGCTAAAGGGTATTCATCATGTTGATGCCGAAAAAAGTGAAGCACCGGAAGCAGATGCGCGGGCGCATGCGTGGTAAAGCGATGCGCGGCAGCCTCATCAGCTTCGGTGAGTACGGGCTCAAATGCCTGGAGCCGGCGTGGATCACGGATCGCCAGATCGAGGCCGCGCGTATTGCGATGACGCGCCACGTCAAGCGCGGCGGTAAAATCTGGATACGCATGTTCCCGGATAAGCCGGTGACGAAGAAGCCCGCGGAAACGCGTATGGGCAAAGGCAAGGGCGCGCCCGAATACTGGGTCGCCGTCGTCAAGCCCGGGCGCATTCTCTATGAGATCGAAGGGGTGGATGAGACGACGGCGCGCGAAGCCATGCGGCTGGCGGCGCAGAAGCTCCCCGTGAAGACGAAATTCGTGACGCGCGCCGATCAGGAAGGAGGCGCTGTTTAATCATG
>JANOGZ010001294.1:0-3047 GCA_031406255.1 Pyrinomonadaceae bacterium
CCGCCCATCCCCGAGTGGTTCGTCCCGCAATACTCGGCGCAGAACAGATAGAAGCGGCCGGTCTTGGTCGCCTCGAACCACGTCGTCGTATAGCGGCCCGGCACCACGTCGTTTTTAATACGGAAGGCCGGGACGTAAATACTGTGGATCACGTCTTCGGTGGTCATCAACAGCTTGACTTTGCTTCCGACTGGAACGTGAAGCTCGTTGATCTCGCGCTGCCCTTCGGCGTGCTGAAACTTCCACATCCACTGCTTGCCGACGACGTAAATCTCCATCGCGTCTTTAGGTGGGCGATAGAGCTTGAAATAAACGCTCGCGCCCCAGGCGAAGATGGACATCGCGATAAAGAAAGGGATCACCGTCCAGAGCGTCTCGAGCTTGAGCGAACCGGCGACCGGGCGCGGAATTTCGAGCGGCGAGCGCCGCCGGTAGCGGACGGCGAAATAGACGATGAGCACCGTGATCGCCGTCGAAATGAAGAAGGTGATCAAGACGAGATATATGTAGAGCGCGTCCACCTCTCTCGCAAAAGTGGAAGCCTGTTCAGGCGCGAACGGTATCTGCATAACCTAAGCGGTGCCTCCTCCGACCACGCTCTCCCCGAATGGCTCGCTGCGGCGGCCGCGGCGCCACAAAATCAGCAGGAGAGCAGCCAGCCCGACGACGGTTAGAATGCCGCCCAGCCGCATAATATTCATCACCACGGGGCCATACTTTCCCGTAGTCGGATCATAGTGGTAGCAATACAAAATCAATTGATCGACCGGCGAGCCGATCCTGTTCGACGACGCCTCGACGAGCCCGAGCCGCAATTCACGGGCGGAATATTCAATGCCGTAGAAGTAATGCGAGAGCTTCCCCGCGGGCGTCGCCACCATAATGGCGCTGGCGTGCGCAAACTGATTCGACTCCGGGTCCCATCGGTAGCGGAATCCGACCGCGGCGGTCAGGCGGTCGATCGATTCCTGCGGGCCCGTCAGAAAATGCCAGCCATCGGCGGCTCCCTCGCGCCCGTAGCGTTTGAGGTAGGTCTTCTTTTTCGCCGCGGCGAGGGCGGGCGTCTCTCGCGCGTCGAAGCTGACGGTGAGCACCGTAAACTCCTTGCCCGCCGTGAAGGAGAGCGCTTCGAGCGTGCCGACCATTCCATTCAGGACCTGGTTGCAGAGCATCGGACATTCATAGTAGACGAGCGAGAGCACCACGGGTTTTTCGCCGAAATACTCGGCGAGGCGGACCGCGCGGCCGGTCTCATCGCGAAACTCGAGATCGAGCGGCACCTGCTCGTTCAAACGCTGCTCGATCGTCACTTCCTTGAGCACCTCAGGCTTGCCGCCCTTCGGCATCGAACTCTCCGGCGGTCGCCCGTATTGCCCGAATCCCGGAGAGGCAGATAACAGCAGCCAGCAGACAGCAACCAGCAACCACTGAGCGCGAGACAGAAAACGATGAATCTTCTTCTGACCGGCGGCTACTGAATTCTGTCTACTATTATCGATAACCCTCTTCATTGATTTCCCTTCTCTAACGTCCGTCCCGAGCTTGAATCCGCCGGCACGGCTTCCGCTTGTCTGCTCTGCGCTCCTCCGGCGCCTGCCGGTTGCTGTTGTTGTGGTGATCCCGTGGGCGGCGCGCCTCCTCCTTTTTCCCCTTGTTTGCGAACCATCAATTTCTTCGCTTCTTCAATAGGGATGCGCACCGCGCCCGTGTTCTGATCGGCCCAACCGTAGGTGGTGAGCTGCTCCTGCCATATCTGGCGCACCACTTTCATTTCCGCCTGCGGCTCTTTCAACTTCAAATCAACTCTCTGGCCCGGCCCCACCTCAACCCCGAAGCCGGGAGCGGCCTGCAGGCGTGGCTCGGGCGGGAGCCGTTCATCTCCGGTGCGCGCTAGAGGAGGCGGGTCGGGTTCGCCTTGCCTTCGCCTCTCAAATAGGTTGAACAACAACATCATCAAGACGCACACGACGACGCCAAAGATGAACAGCCCGACGACGAATTTGGCGATCGGCCCGACAAGCACATCGCTGGTTTCGTGTGAGACGTTAGGGTTGGTCACATGCGAAACGTCCGGAGTCCTTCGCGTGTGTCCGTGACCACCGCCGCTGTGATGGCTCGATTCCGCCATGATAAAACCGCCTCCTTAATTTCTCGCGGGCCAGTTCGCGCCGCTTTCGCCCCCTCAGTGGTGGCCGCTCGGTTGAAGCACCTTCTCCAGGTCGGGAGCCCTGATCGGCATCAGCGGCCGCTTCTGTAATTGCCACGCGAAGAACGCCAGCCAGATGCCGCCCAGGCCGATCGTCAGACCGAACATCGTCACGAAATCCAGCGCGGAGAGAAGCGGCGCTTCACCCGCTTCCTGCCGCGACGCCGGTGCGATGAGCCAGATCATATCCACGACGCGCATCACGATCACCAGTAGTGCCACCTTGACGAGCGTGTTGCCGCGGCGCTTCAGGTCACGCGACAGCAGCAGGACAAAGGGCAGCGCGAAGTGCAGGAGCACCAGCGCCAGCGCGATCCACTGCCAGCCGCCGAGCGTGCGGCGCAGGTACCACGGGATCTCTTCCGGCAGATTACCCGACCAGATAATCAGGAATTGTGAGAACGCGAAGTAGGCATAGACCATCACGAAGGCCAGCAGCAGTTTGCCGAGATCATGAAAATGCGAAGGCTGAATGACGTGCGACATCGGCTCGCGGCGCGCCAGCAGCACCGCCGCGGTGATCACAAAAGCGAAGGCGCTGAGGCCCCACCCGGCCATAATCAGCAGCCCGAACATAGTCGAGAACCAGTGCGGCTCAAGCGACATCACCCAGTCAATGGCGGCGAAAGTTACGGTCAGGCCAAAGAGCAATATCCCCGGCCCGCTGAGGTCCTGCATGCGACTCTTGATGCGCGGGTCGCCCATTCGATCTTCCTCAAGCGACCACTTGTTCAGGAAATAAGCGAGCGCACCCCATACCAAAAAATAGAAGGCGGCCCGTATCAGAAAGAAGGGGATGTTCAAATATAACTGTTTGTTCCTGAGCACCTCATCGCGCGCG
>JANOGZ010000696.1:0-6659 GCA_031406255.1 Pyrinomonadaceae bacterium
CGAAAGCGGTCGAAGACATATGGCAGAAACTCCGGGTGAATACCTTGCCCTGTATCGCTTATCCTGATTTGAGTAGAGGAGCTCCCTCGATCGAGCCGAACCTCGACGCGTCCTCCCTCGGGCGTGAACTTGATGGCATTAGAGAGAAGATTCCATATCACTTGTTGCAGGCGTACCGGGTCGCCCGAGGCGAGATCCGCTACCGGATCCAATGCAGCTTCAATTTGAATATGCTTGGCCTCAGCCTCCGGGCGCACGACCTCGATGGCCGCCTCAATAACCGATACTAATCTGACTGATCGGACATCAAGGCGCAGTTTGCCCGTGATGATGCGCGAGTTGTCCAACAGATCGTCGATGAGTTGCGACTGCAGCTTCGCGCTGCGGTGAATGGTCTCGAGCCCGCGAGTAGAGTTGGCATCGTCGAGCTTTCCGGAGCGCAAGAGTCGAGACCATCCGAGGATGAGGGTCATTGGTGTCCGAAGCTCATGAGAGAGCACGGCGAGAAACTCATCCTTGATCCGGCTCTCTTCCTCTAATTCCTCCATCCTTTGGCGCAGCGTATCCTCTAGCCGCTTGCGTTCGGTGACGTCCGTGACGGTTGCAAAGACGCATTTCTCGCCCTTGACGTCAATCACCTCCGCCGTGAGTAACCCCGCGAGCGTTTCTCCGCTCTTGCTGCGAAGGCTAACCTCGATATCACGGATTAGGCTGTGTTCATCCAAGAGCCTTTTGATTCGCTCTTCAGTGCCTGGCTCCGTATAGATGTTCAGCGTGGTGACCGTACGTCCGATGAGATCCTCACGACGATAGCCAATCAACCTGAGTAAACTCTCATTGACATCAATGAAACGCCCTTCGCTAAACGTATTGACGCTCATAGGTTGCGGGCTAGCTCGAAACGCTGTGGCATAGAGCTCTTCAGATGAGCGTGGCGAGCGCTTAATCCAACTCGCCCGCCCCTCAAGGTAAGCGTCCAGATCCGCTATTCGGAAACGGATACTCCGACTAACCCTCGTGTGGGGGAGTTCACCGGCCCGGACCAACCTTTTCACTTGATTTTTGTTGATGGCTAGGTAAGCGGCCGCACCTGCAGCGTCGAGGAGGGCCAAAGGCATTTCATCACGCGGGCGTGGCATTGGACTTCTCCTGGCGAGGGAAACTCCGTATTGCAAAACCTAGTACTTGAGAAGCTAGCAGACGGCCCGGCAAAAAGCGCTAAGATAGAGACCACAGAGTGTACAGGGTGGTCTTCCAAATGTGTTCTGACAATTTGCGAAAAATGATGCGGTTTTACAACGAACTTCTCGTTGTAAATGGAGCCGGCGAAGGGACTTGAACCCCCGACCCTCTGATTACAAATCAGATGCTCTACCAACTGAGCTACGCCGGCCTACAATGCAAAAAAGCAGCCCTCATCCGACCAGGACGCGAATCTAGCAACACCCACGCTAAAAGGCAAGCGGCGGAAAAATCCCCACGCCGTCACCCACCGGTGTTAAACAAAGCAAAAGAATTTTGTTGACGAGCCCGGTAAGGTCACAGTAGGATGATTGATGCCCGCGTGCGGCGGGGGTCTATCCTGTCCAAAAGCGCCGCAAGTAAGCTTCACTCCGCATTTGGTTGTCCATCGGATTTCTTCGGCGAGAAATGTCTCGGTCCCGCGAAGCCCTTGGCCTCTTTACTTTAAGTTCGATCGAAGGAGATTTTACGTGCGTATTCTGAACCTCTTTTATAGCGGCACAGGCATCCTGGCGCTGCCTCTGCTAGTGGCGTTGACCGCGAGCGCCGTACATGCACAGACACCTGTCAGCGCCGTGCAGCGGCCCACACCGGTGGTAAGTTTTCCGGAGGAAAAGGCACCGATGCCTGTCGCGCGCGACACCGAACTCTACTGTGCCGGATTTATCGAATACACGCCTTCACGAAATAACCTGGAGGTCGCCGGCGGCGAAGAAGAGCAGGAGCAACGCATCTACTCCGACGGCGATTATGTATTTATTAACGCCGGGGCAGAACAGGGTATCCGCGTCGGACAGGAATTCTCGGTGGTCCGTCCGCGCGGCCAGTTCAAGACGAAGCTATCGAAGAAGAAAGGCCTGCTCGGCGTGTACACGCAGGAGATCGGCAGGCTGCGGGTGACGGAAGTGAAAGCGCAATCGTCAGTCGCTTACGTCGTTCGCTCGTGCGAAACAATTCTGCTCGGTGATTTACTGCGCGCCATGCCGCAGGGCGTCGCACCGCGCAGTCGCGAAGCAGGCGTGCTTGATCGCTTCGCCGATCCGAGCGGTAAGCAGACGGGCCGCATCGTGCTGTCGCGCGATGGCCGCGAGATGCTTTCACGCAGTCAAATCGTCTTTATTGATCTGGGAGCCGAAGACGGAGTTAAGAAGGGCGACTATCTGACGATCTATCGCCCGGCGGGCACCGGGAACATCACGCGCTTTCGCGATGAAGAGATCTCACCCGCGGCCAACGGCGGCTTTCAAAGCGACACTTTCCGTGGCGGTAAATTTGCCATTAACGGGCGGCGCGTTAAAAATCCCAACCGGACGGGCGTCTTCGGCCCGACCGTCACTTCCCCACAGGTAAAGGGGCGGCGTCCAGCTGTTCCGCGCAAGCTCGTCGGCGAAGTCGTGATCTTAAACGTGCAGGCCCGGACCGCGACGGCCATCATCACGCGCGTTGCGCAGGAAGTGCATACGGGCGATTTTGTCGAGCTTCAGTAGCATCTGGCGGGTATCACTTCACGCGCCTTGAGTGAATTGGGCGCTGAAGATTGATGCTGGCTGGTGGTTATCAGCTTATTGTTTCGCCGCAGCGGCCTGAGGGTTGCTGCGGCGTTCGTGCGCCAGCGCCGCAACCCGTTCCGCTTCACGTTCCAGCGCGGCGCGTCCCGTGACGGACTCGTAAAAGGCGCGAAAATACTCGTACATCGAAAGACACGCTGACAGCACCACCACCCACAGCATCGCGCGCCCGGTCGTGTAGAGCAGCACCTGCCAGTCGGTGACGGTCGTCGCGCCCTGCCCGAGCAGGTGGCGCAGGGCGGCGCGCAGTTCCGGCACTGACCAGAATTGTATCGCCGGGAAAGCGCGACCGAAGTTGGCCACCGGTGGCGCGCCCGAAGCGCTCGACAGAATAAGCAATGCCACGGTCACGACCTGCGCGAGCATTTTGAACTTTCCCATCCGTGAGGCGGCGATCACGACGCCATCGGCCGCCGCGATCGAGCGCAAGCCGGAGACGGCGAACTCGCGTCCGACGATAATCACGACCGCCCAGGCGGGAGCCAAGCGATTTTCCACGAGCGAGATCAGGGCGCCAGAGATCAGCAGCTTATCAGCGATCGGATCCAGTAGTTTACCGAGCTGCGAGACCTGGTGGCGGCTCCGCGCGATGCGACCGTCGAGGTAGTCTGTAAACGCCGCCGCGAGAAAGATCGTGACGCCGAGGATATGACGCGGCACGCCGAACCAGTTTTCCGAAAACGGTGTCAGCAGCACCACGACGAGCAGCGGCACGACGAAGATCCGCGATAATGTCAGTGCGTTTGGAAGATTCACGCGCCTTACGCCCTCTGCTCTGCTTCGTACGACCACATACGGCTAAGACCTTACCGATCGCCAACCCGGCCGTTCGGTCCCGCTCTCTGACCATGTGAAGTGTAGGAGCCGTCCGCGAAGAGTGTCAAGGCAGATCACGGTTAAGCCTTTATTAACTCTACCTATCTCGGCGATTTCGCTTCACGCGGGAGGCTTCTTTGCCCGCTCCGCTGCCCCTGCTTTTTTCGTTCACGAATAGTAGGACGAATTTCATCCTTTCACCGCCTTTATGGAGACGGTGGTTAGCGGAAACACCAGGCGCGCTCTAACCTTCGTGTGTCTGCTTATCTTGGCGCGTTCGGGTCTGGCTGAGCGCGAGTTTTTATGGCTTTGGCTAAGCCCCACCTTGCTTGAGCGACTAGGGCTCGTCTACAATTGCGGTTTCTGCGCCTCCGTCTTTTCTTCTCTATGTCGGGTGCAGACGTTTTCAAGGCAATGGCAATTGACCGCATCACAGTGCGCGGGGCGCGCCAGCATAATCTCAAGAATATCAATGTCGAGATTCCGCGTGACCGTTTGACGGTCGTCACAGGGCTTTCCGGCTCGGGTAAATCCTCGCTCGCCTTCGATACGATCTACGCCGAAGGGCAGCGCCGTTACGTCGAATCGCTCTCGGCCTACGCGCGGCAGTTCTTAGATCAACTGGAGCGGCCGGACGTTGATTCTGTCGACGGGCTTTCGCCCGCCATCTCGATCGAGCAGAAGACCGTCTCGCGCAGCCCGCGCTCGACCGTCGGCACCGTCACGGAAGTCTACGATTATCTGCGGCTGCTTTTCTCATCCATCGGGCAGCCGCATTGTCACAACTGCGGCGCGCCGATCACGCGCCAGAGCGTCGAGCAAATTGTCCAGAGCGTGCTCGCGTTGCCCGAAGGTGAGCGCGTGATGATCCTCGCCCCGGTCGTCCGCGGACGTAAGGGCGAATTCAAGAAAGAGCTCGAAAAGCTTGCCAAAGATGGATTCCTTCGCGCGCGCGTGGACGGCGAACTGCTCTCGCTCGACGAAGAAATCAGGCTCGACAAGAGGCGCAACCACACCATCGAGGCGGTCATTGACCGCCTTCTCATCAAACCCGGCATCAACGAGCGTCTCTCCGAATCCGTGCGCACGGCGCTGAAGCTGACCGGCGGCGCGGTGCTGGTCTCGGTGGTTGACGGCGAGGAAAAGCTCTATTCGGAGCGCATGGCCTGCGTCAATTGCGGGATCAACGTTCCACCGCTCGAACCGCGCTCTTTTTCCTTCAATTCCGCCTACGGCGCGTGCAAGCGCTGCCATGGCCTCGGCACCGTTCTGGAAGTTAATCCCGCAAAGATCATTCCCGATTCGAGCGAGCACGCCGACAAGCTGTTGTTCCTCGGCGCGGCTGATCGGCAGGGATCGGCCTACCTGAAAAGCGCGCTGTTGGCCGTCACTGAGCATTTCGGCGCGTCGCCGCAGGCGCCCTTCGCGGAATTGCCGAAGGGGGTGCGCGACGCCTTTCTTCATGGCCTCGAAGGTCAAATCACCTTTCGGCAGGGGCAGTACGCCTACCAGAGCGATTGGAAGGGCGCGGCGCGACACCTGTCGGAACGGATGAAGGAACCTCCTTCTGAGAAAGTCAGGCTCGCGCTCGAGGAACTGGTCTCGCCGGTGATCTGTCCGGACTGTCATGGCCAGCGCCTGCAGCCCGAATCGCTCGCCGTGCGTGTCGGCAGGCTTGGAATCGCGGAATACACGGCGCTCCCGATCGAAGAGGCAGTCGCCGCCTTCGATCATCTTAAGCTCAACGACCGCGAAGAACAGATCGCCGGACTCGTCTTGCGCGAGATTAAAAATCGCCTGCGCTTTCTCGATACGGTCGGCCTCGGTTATCTGACCATGAACCGGCCGTCGGCCACGCTTTCGGGCGGCGAAGGACAGCGCATTCGTCTCGCCACGCAGATCGGCTCGCAACTGCGCGGTGTGCTTTACGTTCTGGATGAACCATCGATCGGCCTTCACCCGCGCGACAATCAACGTCTGCTGGAGACCCTCGGCGCGCTGCGCGATCTCGGCAACACCGTCCTCGTCGTCGAGCATGACGAAGAGACGATACGCCGCGCTGACTATGTGGTTGATCTGGGGCCGGCGGCCGGGGCTCACGGCGGCGAAGTGGTCGCCGCCGGAACACCGGCCGAGGTGGCCCGCAATCCGCAATCAATTACCGGACTATATATCTGCGGCGCGCGCGAAATTCCCGTGCCCGAAGCGCGCCGCGCGCCGAATGGTCTGAGCGTCACCGTGCGCGGCGCGAGCGCCAACAACCTGAAAGACATCGACGTCTCTTTTCCGCTCGGCCTGCTGACGGTCGTGACGGGCGTCTCCGGCTCGGGCAAGTCCACGCTCGTGGATGATATTCTTTATCGTGCGCTCGCGCGGCACCTCTCCGGCTCGCTTGAGGAAGCGGGCGCTCACACCGCGATCGAAGGCCTCGAGAACATCGACAAAGTGATCGAGATCGACCAGTCGGCCATCGGTCGCACGCCCCGCTCCAACCCGGCGACGTACACGGGTCTGTTCACGCCGATCCGCGAACTCTACGCGATGCTGCCGGAATCGCGCGAGCGCGGTTATAAACCCGGCCGCTTCTCCTTCAACGTCAAAGGCGGGCGCTGCGAAGCCTGCGAGGGCGACGGGATGAAGCGCATCGAGATGAATTTTCTGCCGGACGTCTACGTCCTCTGCGATGTCTGCCGCGGGGCGCGCTACAACCGCGAGACGCTGTCGGTGAAATATAAAGGCAAGTCGATCGCCGAACTGCTCGACACGACGGTCGAGGAAGCGCTCCCGCTGCTGGAAAACATCCCGCAGATCAAGCTGAAACTACAGACGCTGCTCGATGTCGGGCTCGGTTATATCAAGCTCGGCCAATCGGCGACGACGCTCTCCGGCGGCGAAGCGCAGCGCATCAAACTGGCGCGCGAATTATCGAAGCGCGCGACGGGGCGCACGATCTATATTCTCGACGAGCCGACGACGGGACTGCACTTCGCCGACGTCCATAAACTGCTCGATGTGCTGCAACGTCTCGTCTCC
>JANOGZ010001315.1:0-2205 GCA_031406255.1 Pyrinomonadaceae bacterium
GCGGAACGGCCCCCGGCGGTGGAGACGCGCCGTCAGACGGGGCACTCTCGAGATCGATACCGTGCGCGGCACTGGCAGCAAGCCCTGCATCGTCACTCTGGTCGAGCGCAAGACGGGGGTGCTCCTGATCGGCAAGCTGGCAGATCGGACCACCGCCTCGCTCAACCGGAGAATCATCCACCTCATCACGCGACACGACGGGCTGTTCAGGACCATCACTTCAGACAATGGGACAGAGTTCCACGACTACCAACGCATCGAAGCGCGCACGGGGGCGACCTTCTACTTCGCCACGCCGTATCATTCCTGGGAGCGAGGCACCAATGAGAACGCCAACGGGCTCATTCGGCAGTACCTGCCGAAAGGAACTAGCATGGCTGGACTGAGCCAACAGCTTTGCCACGCCATCGCCCGGAAGCTGAATATGCGGCCGCGCAAGCGTCTTGGCTTCAGGACGCCTTTGGAGTGCTACAATGAAACGTAGTCGGTGTTGCGGTTCAAAGTTGATGTCAGGGGGACCAACTGGAGCGCGGGGAGGGCGGGTGCATCCTTGTTGATCGCGCCACGATGCAAACCACTATTCCGGGCGTATACGCCGTCGGCGACGTCATTTGCACGCGCTTGAAGCAGGCCGTGATTTCGGCGGCTGAAGGTGCGACGGCCGCTATCTCGGCTGATAAATTTATTCACCACTCGAGTAAAACATCGCCGGGCCATTACTGGTAAAGAGGAGTGATAAAACCTGATGGCAAAAGCGAGCATCAAAAGTTAAAGAGAGGGTCAGACGGCCCGCTGAATAAACAATTAGTAATATGGCACCCACAGGTAACGTCAATTCGATAGATATTTTGATCGGCAGCACCGTTCTGTCACGCGCGACCGCAAATAAGCTCGGGCTGATACAGGACCTCATCATCGATCCAGTGAAAGGCGAACTGGCTGGTCTCTCAGTGCAAGTGGCCAACGATAGCCTGCGCCTGATCGATTACTTGGAGGTCTATAGCTTCGGCCCGGACGCCGTGATGGTTGATAGTGATGAGTCGGCCGTCCCTGCCGAAACGTCGCAGTTGAAATCGTTACCTCAGGCTAAGAGTGATCTCGTCGGGGTGAAGGTTTTTACCGAGGGCGGTAAACTGCTGGGCCAGATCGCACACCTTTACATTCACCTCGCAGAAACATCCCTGCTGATCTATGAGGTGCGCTCGTCGCTGCTCGATAAGTTACTTGGTCATTCCTTGTACTTCCCGGCGTCATGGGGATGCGCATTCTCCGAAGACAGGACGCGCCTCGTCGTGTCCGACGATACTGATGAGAAAGCCGACCATGCTTTGGACGCGTTGGCGGCACGCCTTTTCGGCCCGCCCAGGGACGACGGCCCGGTGGTTGTGGTTCGTAGTCGTGGTTATTGAATGAAGTGATGGAAGGTGCGCGGGGGAGTTTGCGTCCGGTGCGTGATAGAGACATACTTTTGATAAAAGCCCTCTTCTTCAGGCAGCCATGGGAAAGGATTAAAATCAAATAAAATACCGA
The DNA here is from genome assembly GCA_031406255.1 of Pyrinomonadaceae bacterium. Taxonomy (GTDB): domain Bacteria; phylum Acidobacteriota; class Blastocatellia; order Pyrinomonadales; family Pyrinomonadaceae; genus JANOGZ01. The sequence continues at coordinate 1,531 of JANOGZ010001315.1, forward strand.
ATCGTCCGGTCTACTTATAGTTCGGTGCTCTGCGTGATGGGGGAATGAGAAGCAGGTGCTTTGAAGGAGGCGAGATGAAGGACCTTGGTACCTTGCGAGAGCTCATCCATCACATGCAATGGGCTGATGCTCTCGTCTGGTCAGCCGCCCTCTCGAATTCCGAGGTGGCAGGTGATCTCGTGCTGCGTGGCAAGCTCTTCCACACACACATGGTGCAGCGAGCGTTCCTCTCCGTCTGGCAGGCCGGGACGCTCAGCCCCCCTTCTTCGGACCCGCCCGATCTGCTGACGACGCTTGAGGGCGCTCGCCAGTACTACTCGGACTTAGCAGCATTCCTGACCGCGCTCGGCGAAGATGAACTCGAGCGGCCCGTCGTGCTGCCGTGGGCCGGGCGCTTCGCCCAACGCCTAGGCCGCGAGCCCGCGACCCCTTTTCTTGCGGAGACAATCCTTCAGGTCACGATGCACAGCACCTATCATCGGGGGCAGGTCAACGCGAGGTTACGAGAAGTCGGCATCGAACCGCCGCTGACAGACTACATCGCGTGGGTATGGTTCGGGAGGCCTGAGCCACGATGGCCGGCCCTTTCCCCGTAGGCTGCACCGAACAACGGCATGCACCCGACCGCGAACAGCGGGCTTCTCATCGTTAGCTTGGGTGGTCTCGAGGTTGAAT
>JANOGZ010000705.1:0-1040 GCA_031406255.1 Pyrinomonadaceae bacterium
GCCCTGCTGGATCGAGGTCGAGCCGCCTGATCGCAACATTCGCAAGACCTAACGCCCGGCATCACCCGCCGCGCACGCAACGCCGCGACGGCCAAGCTCTCGATGAGAGGCATGCTATTCGCGGTCGGGTGCATGCCGTTGTTAGGCCCGGCTCGCGATTTAAGGGAGGCTTTTCATCAGCTTCTTAATTTCTTCTACCTCAGAAGTCACGCCCGCATCCTCGGCGGCTATCAGGTGATACTCAAGAAGTTTCTTTAGGGACTTCATATAGCCTTGCTTTGTTCGCTCAATCCATTCATCAGAATAGCCGTCCCCGATGGAGGCATGGGCGAGTTGTAATATCTTCTCGGCTTTCTTGTACAACTCCCGCGCTTTGTCTAAGTCTCGAAGGAGATGATGGGTGATTGCTATGTCCCCGTACAGTCGCCCTAATTCAGCGCTCTTTTCCGTCAGCCTCGACCGGACAGCATCGAGGGCGCGATTGTAATACTCAAGTGCTTCTTGGTAGCGTTTCTGCCCCCTCAAGACATGGCCGAACATCTCATACGCACCCATCCTCTCTAAGGCCCTATCATCCGACAATTGATCGGCTATTCGGACGATAACCTTACAAGACTCTTCAGCCTCTTTCCACTTCTGCCCTCTTACCAGATTGCGACACTTATCGTCTTCTTTGAAGTATTGTCTAGCAAGCTCCTCCTGCCGCTCATAATCCTGCTTTTGTGCGCTAGTAAGGGTGCCGGGGGGAAACCGAATATACACATCTGTAATGAATGGAGCTGGCTTACCGTCAACCATGTGGGCTTTATACTTGCGCTTTTTCACGGCGCTTATAGCAGCATTTTGCAGGAGCGGGTGGCCGCTGGTTGCTTCTGCAGAAGTAACGACCCCTTGCTCAGAGACGGTGGCCTCAACCTTTACTATACCCTCAGCCCTCGCCGCTTTAGCGATTGGCGGGTAAAGAGGTTCTGTTTTTTCAATCACGAGTTTTTCAGCTTCTTCGGAACTAAGTCGGACTTGGGCGTGTGCCTGCCCAAAGC
>JANOGZ010001348.1:0-5918 GCA_031406255.1 Pyrinomonadaceae bacterium
GTGCGTTCAACGACAGCAGCAGCGTGCCCTTCAAGTTCCATTTCAGCCCTGGCGCGAGAGTCAGCTTACTGAAGCCATCCGGCAGCAGCGGCATCTCCCGTCAAGCCTTCTAACGAAGCATTGAATCTCTCGCTGCCAATGAATTCACCGCTCGCCGTTCCCGCTCAAGGAAATAATGCTCTCGCGGCAGCTGCTCGCCCCAACGCGCCGGCGAATATCCCAGCGACGCGGGCGAGCGCGAGCAATACGCTTCCCGCTGCGCAGCGGGTGACGGCTAACGCCAGCCCCCAGCAGGATATCTCCATCTCCTGGTTCGTCTGGGTTCTACTTCTGCTGTTTCTCGGACTCACGGGGTTCTTATTTATCCGCCGGCGCGCCGCCCGGAAAGACGAGATGACGGAGGGCAGCGTACTGCCGACGACGGCGCTGAGCGTCGCAAAGGTTGAAGGAAACGGTCAATCGAATGGTCACAGGGGTAAAGGCGGGCGGTATCGGAAGGGCCGGCCAGTCGAAGAGCAACCGGTTGCCGCTTCGGCGCCGAATGGGCAAAAACTGGAGCGCAAGTCAGACGCGCGTCCAGTAGTTGCGTCCGCGCCCACTGCGTTGTTCGGCGCATACCGGATCGATCAGGAAATCGGCCATCTCGTGCTCGGTCAGCCGCACTCGATAGAGGTGCTCGCCTCGCGCGCGCCGGATGATCGTCTGGCGATCGAAACGTCTCTGACAAAAGTTCTTCGCGCATCCGGGTCGAGCGAGGACGCACGCCGAAGAGCACGGACAGCGCTGGAAGAGTATGGATTTGTCGCGCGCCAGAGCGCGGCTCTGCTGCTCGGCGGCGAAGCATATGAACGGGCCTCGGCCGCACGCGCGCTCGGCGTGGTCAAGTCCGCCGCGACGCTTCCGTTTTTACTTGAAGCGCTTTATGACACGGAAGAAGTTGTCCGCACGGAGGCTGTCGCCAGCCTCGGCGCCATCGGGTTGCCCGCCGCCATCGGCGCGCTGCTTGACATGGCACGCCGGCATCCCGAAATACCCGCTTCGCTGCTCGGGCCTGCGCTGAGTGCCTGCTCCGTCGAGAGTCTGGATTCTTCTTTCAACCCGGTGATGCAGCGCGAAGGATTTATTCTTGCCGACTTGAGTGAGCCATTTACGGGTGAGATCACCGCGCTTGAACCGCTCGCAGCATTAGCGCAACTTCCCGAGTGGCTGGAAGATGAAACGTTGGCGGAGACACTCGACAGGCTCGGGAGCGTTGATGTGGAAGCGCGCATGGTCGCCGCGGAGTCGCTGGCGCAGTTTCCCGTGCAGTGCGCAGTGGATGCTCTGTCTGCCATGGCCGCCCATGATGAAACGGCCACCGTGCGCGCCACGGCCGTCACCAGTCTGGGTATAATTGATCATCAGTCAGTATTTGCGGCGATTCTGATGGCCTTCGTGGATGAAGCGCGCGAGGTACGTGCCGCGGCGGCGCGTGCTCTTTCGCGGCTGAGCTTCGATCGCGCGGATGCTTACGTGCGAGTCATCGAAACCTCGGACGATGAGACGCTTCGCGGCGTCGCACAAGCCTGCATTAAAGCGGGGTTGGCGGCACAAGCCATTGAACGCCTGGCAAGCACTGATCGGCGGCAAGCCTATGAAGCCTTCTCGCTGCTGTCGCTGGTGGCAAAGGCCGGGGAGACGCAGCCGATCCTGGAGGCTGTCGAAGGCCATCCTGATATTAACGTGCGGCTGACGGCGATTCGGCTGCTCGGGTTAATGTATCAGCCGGAATTGGTGCAGCAGCTGCGGCAGGTGGCAGTACGCGGCGGAGTCCCGGAGAAAGTACGCACAGCGATTCTGGAAGCGGTGTACCGGGCCGACCAGCCGGCGGAGGTGGAAGCGGTTTGACGTGAAAATGATGGATGACAAGTACGCCTTCCGTATTGCATAATAAACGCTCTATCAGTTGCTCTTAAGTCCCGACCAGCCTAATGCGCGAAAAAAGACACTCGCTTTTAACCGGTAGCAGGCGGCGCTCATTCGCCGCTCCGCTGATGGCCGCGCTCCTGCTTTTATTAGTCACGGGCGTGCCGCTTTCGTTTGCAACGCAGAAGACGACGCGTCCCGCTGCACAAAAGCCGCCGACGGGGCGCCTCACGCCTTTGCGCGGCAGCGATACGGCCGAGGGCTCGCGCGTCACCATTACCTCGGATATGCCGCTTAATGATTATTCGGCCTATCGGAGCGGCAATCGTTTCTACGTCGTGATCCCCAAAGCGGATGCCGCCGCAGCAAAGAGCGGCGTGCGCGGGCGCGGTTTCACGGATGTCCAGACGCAACAGCGGGGCGACGATGTGGTGATGTCGTTTCGTCTACAGCCCGGCGCATCGGCGCGCGTCAGTCAGAGATTCAACCGGCTCGATGTCGTCTTCGCCGCGCCGGGCGCGGCCGGAGCAGCAAGCACTACGAAGACGGGAAATACCAATTCTGCTGTGGCCGCGACGCGCACACCAAGCCCGACGCCGACTCCGACTCCGACCCCGAAAAGCGCGACGGCCGATGCCAAGCCCTCTCCTGAGGTGAAGCCTTCCACTGATACGGAACGCAACAGCCGAACCGATCCAGAGGAGCCGGACATAAGCATTTTGCCGAACACGCGGACAACGGCGGCGCTCCCGCCGGCAGGTAGTGTTCCGATGCCCACGCCAGCGCCTTCTGTCGTTGGGCCTTCACCATCCGATCCGTCACAAATCGCGCAGACCATGGCGACGCCAGCCACGGGGGCGACCACACAGGTTTCATCGACCGGCACATCTCTCGGCGCGACCATCTTACGCAACTGGCCCCTGGCTCTGTTGCTCGTCGGGTTGCTCGTCGGAATAGGGTTGTTTGTTGTGGCGCAGGCCAGCGGACGCCGCTCAGCGGCGGCGCCGCAGAGAGTGATAGCGGAAACGAAGCCAGGTCCGGTTAGCGGCGTGGGGGCTCCCGCCGGCAAGCTTCGGTCATCTGCACCTCGTGCTGCCTCAGCAACGACTCCTTTGACTGCCGCCGGAGCAATGAAAGCCACAACCGCGCCGGCCGCGCCTCCGCCAGCACCGGCCGCAAGAAGAGTACGCCCGGTAGAAAGCACCGAGGCGGCGCCGAGCAAGGTCGAAACGAAGGAGATAGCGCCGGTCAGCACGGTTGATTCCGAGCAGGTGCAGGCCGCCACTAAACGCCTGCTTGATGGCGAGAGCTACGATGAAGCGGTGATCAATGTGTCCGATATGGGGATGCGCCAGGTGGTCGCCGCAGAACTTCTTTCGGCTCTCGCCGGACGCAGCGCCGAGCGCCGCTCCCGCGCGCGCGCCGCGTTTATCAAGCATGGTTACTTCGATGATGCGGTGCAGGGCCTGAGGACGGCTGATGCGCCGGCCGAGCGTGCGTCGGCCGCACGCTCGATGGGCCTCCTGCGTGACCACGCAGCGACGCCTTATCTTATCGATGCGCTCGAGGACCCGACGATGGAAGTGCGCCGCGCCAGCGTGGAAGCGCTCGCGGAAGTGCGCGATCCGGTAGCCCTCGGACCGCTCGAGACGTTGCGCGAACGCGAAAAAGATCAAAAAGTTAAAGTGCCGCGCGCTTTGATCCAGCGCGCCGTTGACGCCAGCGTCGCCGGCGAAGAGCCCGAGACGCCGACGATCGAGACGGTCGCTCCCGTCAGCAGCCAGGCGGTTCCTTCCGCGCCGCCACCGATCGAAGAGACAGAAGAAACCCTCATCGTGGAGGCCGTGCCGGTCGAAGCTTCGATTCTTCCGGAAGTGGCTGAAGTTTCAGGCGGCGCGCCAGACGTGAAGGCAGTAGAGGTGGTTCGCGAAGAACCAATCATCGCTCCGCTCGCGCCAGAAATAGAAGGCCTTGTCAAAGAGATCGAACCGCATCGAGCTTCCGAGACGACTGCCCCTGCCGTGCCGGCGACGACCGAAGACGCATCGGCCGTAACTAAAGAGATCGCGGTTGCCGAAGAAGTGGATCCGACCGGATGGTTCAGCGTTGATATAGACGAACAGCTCGACCTCTATCCTGCGGCTTCAAGCGTCGAGGCTCCGGCGCTAACCCCCTCTTCGGGGGAAATCTCTCCTCAGGAACCGACGGTCGAGCCCGCCGAGGAAGCGATGATCGTGACGCCGGTTGAAGTTCTCGCTCCTGAGAGCACACCGGCGCGAGACGCGGGCGCGAAGGTTGAGGAAAAGGGCGTCGCGCTTGCCGGAAAGGTCAGCGAGGACGATGCGGCTATTCCGAAGTCACTCGAGCTGCAGCTGACGGATAGTGAAGCAGCAGCGCGCGCGGCGGGCGTCGGCGAACTCACGCGGTTCGCTACGGAGGATGCTTTCGATAGAATCTGCGCTGCTTTTGATGATCCGTCGCCGGAAGTGCGCAATGCGGCGGCGCGCGCGCTTTATAATGCGAAGCCGGATCGCGCCGATTCCTTCACACGTGCGCTGCGTGAAGCGGCGCCCGATCGTCGGCGCAATATCGGCGCGGCGCTGGCTGCTTCGGGTCTCGCCAGCGAAGCGATCAGCCACCTGACGGGTGAAGGCCGCGATAGGACTTATGACGCTTTCTCGTTGTTGTTCCTGATGGCGAAAGCAGGCGAGCTCGGTCCGCTGATTCGCGCCATCGAAAGTCATCCTGAGAATGAAGTGCGGCTGGCGGTAGTAAAGCTCCTCGCGCTGAGCGGGCAGCACGATATTCTTCCGGCGTTCCGCCGCCTGGCGGTGCGCGGGTCGCTGCCGGCCGAGGTGCGCTCGGCCGTGATGGAAGCGATCTACCAGATCAGCAGCCAGCCCACGTCAAACGCTTCCCAGACGATTTAAACTCATCGTGAATAGTAAATCGTAACCGGCGAAAAGATGACCGCTTTTGTCTTTTCGCCGGTTACGATTTACTATTTAGCATACACTATGAGTTTCCAACTTCGCTCAGAATTTCGACCGCAAGGTGACCAGCCGCAGGCCATCGAGGCGCTGGTGCGTGGCCTCGATGATGGCTCCCGGGATCAGGTGCTGCTCGGCATTACGGGCAGCGGGAAAAGCCTGCCGCCCGATGAGCGAGTACTGGTGGGCGTAGAGCAGGACGGCCAGATCAAGCCATCCTTGATATCCATCGGTGAGCTGATTGACAACATTCTGGCTTCGGCCATTCCCCTGCGGACAGCGGACGGCAATGAGATAGTGTTTGCTGACGAACTGCCGTGTCGTTACTATGCCTTCGCCTTTGACCCCGTCACCAAGAAAAGTGCGTGGCGTCCCATCACTTCGTTCATTCGTCACCCGGCTCCGGATACACTCTACCGCTTGCGAACAGCGTGCGGTCGTACCGTGACCGTAACCGGCGATCATAATGTTTGGGCGTTGCGTGATGGCGAGTTGCAACTGTTCCGGACCGCGGAGCTACAAGCGGGCGACTATCTGCCGCTGCCTTCTTCTTTGCCGACGCCCGCCGAACCGTTGCCGACGGTCTCGCTCGCGGCAGCTTTACGCGGGCAGAAAGTTTACGCCGAGGTTTCCGCTTCCGTCGTCAGTCATCTGGCACTGCCGCGCGAAAAAATGTGGCGTGTCGCGCAGCAAAACGAAGGCGTGTCAATCGCCACGCTACCGCCCTCCGTTTTGGAGAGCTCGCTGCTCAAGGGTCGGCGACATTCTTTGCCCGCCACCTTGCGCTTGACCGACGAATGGCTGGCTTTGCTCGGGGTCTACGTCGCCGAAGGCCATGCGACTGACCGATACGTAGTGCTCTCAGCGCAAGAGTCGTCATGGCATCAGCGGGTGAGAGATATTCTCGCCCGATTAGGTTTTTATTTCGGCGTCCGTCCCGGCGGTGACATCCAGGTGTCGTCAACGCTCCTGACGCGTGCTCTGGCGGAGTGGTGTGGCCGCACAGCATGGCAAAAGCGTCTG
>JANOGZ010000016.1:0-1598 GCA_031406255.1 Pyrinomonadaceae bacterium
ATCCACTGTTAGCCCACCCGTCACATACGCGACCTCTCCCGTATTCGACTGGAGCCGGACGCTGTACTCGCCAGGAGGAGTTATCGGGCTGACCGCCACATTAAAGCTAAGCACCTGCACCGTGCCACTTGATCCCGTAAACGTCTGCTGCGAAACGCTCGCCTGATCCACGGTGATAAAGGGCGACGTAACGCTAATTCCGCTGGCAGCAACCTGGTGCACATTATCTCCGCCGACGAGGACAGTGGAAGTTACACCCGGAACGATCGGCGCAGGAATGATCGAGAGTTGTCCGTTAAGTCCCACCAGCCTTGTGTTGAGAAATGGTTGGGATGCTGACGGCAAGCTCACATTAGAAGTGGCTGTCGCATTAGCCACAACACTGACCTGCCCCGCGGACTCGAATGTACGAAAGGCCGGCTGCGGTGTCTGCAGCCCCGAATAAGCGCCGCTTCGCGAAGCAATTTCCGCGACCAGGATGGGCTCATCGAGCGGTTCGACGACGATGCGGTACTGCCCTGCCGGCAGGCTATCGATGCGATACGAGCCATTAGATAAAGTGACATTGCCCGCCCTGACTCGGCCTGTGGCGATCTCTTCAGCCCACACGTGGGCGCCGAAGACAGCGCCTCCCGATGCGCTGGTGACCGTTCCCGTGATCGCTCCGGCGACGGGCCGGGGTCCATATATCGCCCGCACACCCGCGCGGTCATCGTCTGATAGCGTGCGCGAGGTGAGCGCCGGCAAACCCAGAAAACCGTTTGTTCCCTGTCGCGGTTGCATCGAAGCGCTGACGATGCCCGAATGGTCGAGCCCCAGCAAGTGACCCAACTCGTGCACGAGCGTCGATTCCAGATCGAAAGTCCCGGAAGTGCCGTCCGTGGAGAACGACAAATTGGGATTGATCGCGATATCGGCCTCGCTAATGGCACCAGTCGCCGGATCGAAGAAGATACGCGCGCGGCCCGGATTGGAACTGCCGCTGCTGAAAGCCGTGGCGTTATCCGTCGCCACTGAAATCAGGCTGATTCCATCCGGCGTGCCCGCCGGACTGATCGCTTGTACAGCCGAGGAAGTTTCGACGAACTGGATATTCGACGCTTCTGACCAGCGGGCGAGTGCGCGGCGGGCGGCACCCACGACATCACTGCCGGCGGCGATATTGGAAGGCGGTGACGAGAGCGAAGTCGACAACGCGATTGTGATCGTAGTCGTCGGCCATTTGGTTTGAATCGTCGCAGTGCTGTTTAATTGTAATGTGTAAGGCCGCGCAGGTATTACTGACCCGAGGATCATCGAGGTCAAAACAATGGCGGTGATTATACGGCGCATAAAGATTCCTTAATTGTAAAGCGCTTTGAAACGGACAGTGACTCGGATGTGAGTTTGCCACGATTGGTGGGCTTGTTATGGGTTGTCTGCCTTGATTGGCGACATGGCAAAGGAATCATACCAAGAACCGCCACCTTTTTCAAACATATTTTTGAATGTTTAACACTTCGATCGATAGAATTCTTTTGGTCATTGCTATAAAAACAGAGAAGTTTAGCGCCTTCAAGCCTCACCAAGAGTGTCATTTAACCTCGCGCGACACGCAC
>JANOGZ010000022.1:0-4280 GCA_031406255.1 Pyrinomonadaceae bacterium
GGCGCGCGACGCCCAGCTTTCCGGCGACATCAGTAAATGTTCCGTCGCCGTTGTTGCGGTACAGACGCGAGACGCCGAAATTACCGAGATACATGTCCGGATCACCGTCGTTATCATAATCGCCGACGGCGATGCCCATCCCCCAGCGTTCATTGGCGACGCCCGCTTTCTCCGTCACGTCTTCAAAACGCCAGTTGCCGAGGTTGCGGTAGAGCGCGGCGCGCGGATGTCTCTCCTTACCCTGCATCGCGCCGATGGTCGAGCCATTGAGCAGGTAAATGTCGAGCCGTCCGTCGCCATCATAATCGAAGACGGCGGCGCCGCCGGAGACGGTCTCGACGATGTAATCTTTAGCCGGACTGCCGGAGCGGTGTTTGAAGTTGGCGAGCCCCGTGCGCGCCGTAATGTCTTCGAAAACGACCGGGGCCTTCGCTTCCGTAATGCCCGCGGTGCGGTGTGAAGTGTAGGTGCGCGCCGCGCCGGTCGCGACGCCGCCCGTGCCCTGCGGCGCGGGCGGTGCGGCGTTTCCCGGCGGTTCCGCTTTCTGCGCGAGGGCGGGAAGAGATGGCGCGACCGCCGCCAGCAGCATCAGCAGCGAGGAGAAAGATAGAACGCGCGTGAACTTTAAGTACGCCGGTTTTGGTAGAGACATCATGAATTGAGCAGTGATGAGAGATTTCAGCGATCGGAAACTGATCATTATAGTTGCCGGGTTTCAATACCAGAAAGGGCCGCAACCTGCAAGTCGGCTTCCGCGCGCGCGGCGAGTATCAGCGCGGCGGGTTTCTTGTCGCGTCAGCGCTCGGTGATCGTGTGGTAGCGATCGACCGTCAGATCAGCGACGACCTGCCGCCGCCCGCCCGGCCAGCGAATCTCGACCGCGCGGACGCCCGGCGCCGCGCCGAGACCGACCAGCACGCGCGGATCGTTTGCTGAGAGATAGCTCCCCGCGCTCGTCACGTCAAAAGATTGTTTGGCGCCGGCCGTATCCGTCACAATGATGCGTGCGCCCGCGCCGGCGCGGTTCGATTTGGCGCCCACGAGCGCCAGCCCGAGCCAGTGATTCTTGGTCCCGTTGTTGCGCAGCACGACGGGCGCGCCGTCCGTCACGCCGATCACGATATCCGTGTCGCCATCCGTATCCAGATCGCCGAAGGCCGCGCCGCGCGCCGCCAGCGGGACGGTGAAGGACGGCCCGGCCGAGGCCGAAACGTTGACGAACGACTTGCCGGTATTGAGCATCAGGAGCGGCGATTGTTTGTAGGTGAGATAGCTCGAACTCTTCTCGATAGTGTCGAGCACATGGCCCTGCGCGACGAAGATATCGCGGCGACCATCGTTGTCAGCATCGATAAAGCGCGTGCCCCAGCCCGAGTAAAGCAGCGTGATCTGGCCGACGCCGGTAGTATTGGTCGCGTAAGTAAACGTCATGTCGCCGTTGTTGCGAAATAGCGGGTAGGTCTCGTTTGACAGCGCCGTGATGATCACATCCATGTTGCCATCATTATCGTAATCGGCGGCATCCACGCCCATCCCGGCAAAAGTCTTGCCATTCTCGTCGTAACCGGCGCCCGCTTCCAGCGCCACGTCCTCGAATGTTTTATCGCCGCGGTTGCGATAGAGAGACTGACGGACGCTGTCGTTAGCGACGAAGATATCCGTCCAGCCGTCGCCATCGAAATCCGCGAAAACAACGCCGAGACCTTTCCCTTCGGGGTCGGCGATTTTCGCTTCGGCGCTGACATCCTCGAAAGTTCCATCACCTTTGTTGCGATACAGGATGTTCGGCGCGCCTTTGAAATTGTCGGGATGACAGTAGGCGCGCAGGCCCGGGCGCGTGTCGCCGCAGAGAATTGACCCGCGTTCGAAGTCCCATTCCGCGTAGCGCACGACGAACAAATCGAGTCGCCCGTCATGATCGTAGTCAAACCATCCGGCGCTCGTTGACCACCCGCTCGCCGCCACGCCCGCCCTGTGGGAGACATCCTCGAAGGTGCCGTCACCTTTGTTGCGATACAAGATGTTCGCTCCGTAGCCCGTGACGTACATATCGGCCCGGCCGTCATTATCATAATCACCGACGGCGACGCCCATTCCATAGCCCTCTCCGCGCACGCCGGCGCGCTCCGTTACGTCCTCAAAAGTGCCGCCTGATTTCTGATGAAAGAGACGATTCCAGAACCGCGGATCGCGCTTGTCGGGTGACATGTTTTTCGGCATCGGATCGGCGAGCCGCGCGCCATTGGCGAAGTAGATGTCGAGACGGCCGTCATTATCGTAGTCGAAGAGCGCGACGCCGCCGCCCATCGTTTCGAGCAGGTACTTTTGCGAGGTGGGGGAGGCCGCGTGCTTGAAGGTGATGCCCGCGCGCGTCGTGATATCTGTGAAGGTGACCGGCGAGGGCGCTTCGGGCGCGGGCGCTGGCCGCCGCCGGCCGGCGCCCGCGCTCGCGCCGCTGCTGTAAGAGCGGCCCGTTCGTGGCGCCTGGGCGGTGGGCGGTGATGGCGTCTGGGGAACTGGCGTCGCTGTGGCGGCGGGCGGCGGCGATTGCTGCGCGCAGGAGGCGCGGCACCGATCACCCGGCCAGCAGAGTGAGAGAAGGATGATCAAGATAAAGGAACCGGCGCGCTCCGCAAAAGGACCTGGCGATTCATTCATCAGAGTGATTATTTCCGCTCTTGAGGAAAATCTTGCCGCGTGGTGTCGAGCACGGGGCGAACCGCGCCTCTTAACTTTACAGCCCGAAGATCAACATAGAACAGGTTCGCGACAAACGCGGCAAATGCCTACGCTTTAGTTTCGTCATCCGTGCCCGGGCAGAGTATCACGCGGGAGTCTCCCGCGCAGAGAGTCGTGTGCGATATCCTCTTAACCACATACGGCCTTTGAATGACGCCGACTCATTCCGAATATTTTAGGGGCTCCATCATGAGAAACTTACGAGGTCGGATAGAGACATGCGGCATCCTGCTGTTGCTGTTTACATCGACAGCGTTCGTCGTGGCCGCGCAGGATGCAACGCCCGTCGTGCTCGGCGGCGCGCAGTTGGCGCGCGTAGTGCCGCCGGGATTCTATTTCGAGGGGCAGAGCGCGCCGACGCAGATGCGCAATGCGGCCGCGGCGCGCTTCGGCGCAAAGCGACACGTGATCGCCGGAATGGTGGATACTTCCGGCTACTCGGCCGATATCCGGGCGAAGTACGAAGGTTTTTTCATCACCGACTCGCCGATCACGATCGGCGGCGCACAGCTCGGGGCCGGAGCCTACGGCTTCGGATTCACCGATGATAACCGGCTCAACATCTTCGATGTCGGCGGCACGCAACTGCTATCGGTCGAAACGAAGAGAGACGGCGCGCTGCGCCGGCCGCGCCCGTTGATGATGATGAAGGCGGCGGACGGCGTGCGACTGTACAGCGGGCGCAGCTTCACCACGATCGCCACACGATAAATACCGGGAATCCTTGAAGCTCGGCCGACGCACCTCTCGCGCTATATTAGATGAGCGCCGGCCGCCTGGTTTTTGATCAGAAATTTTCGGTCAGACTTGCGCCGGCCGGAAACTGACCGCGCGCAATATGCTGGCACGCATGAAAATTCACCCGCGGCTGCTCGTCTCGATCACCTTTATTCTCTGCGGAGCATTCGCGCTGGCGGTGCCCGGTTTGCCGCCGCCCATCAATAATCAGCAGAGACCGCACGGGTCACAACGCAGTACGCAACAGCAATCGCGGGTCCCAAACACATCACACGCGCGACGCGCATCACGGAAGCGCGCCCCCGCCACCATCGAAGACGCATACCGTGCCAATAATCTCGGTGTCGCGCTGCTCGAACAATTTAAATACCGAGAGGGAGCAGAAGCCTTCCGGCGGGCGCTCGAAATCAACCCGCAACTCTCTCTGGCGCGCATCAATCTCAGCATCGCCCTCTACAATATGACCGACATCGCCGGGGCGCGGCGCGAAGCGCAGCGGGCGGCCGCAGTGCTGCCCGCTGCGCCGCAACCGCAGTATATCCTCGGCCTCATCGCTCGCGCGCAGAATCGCCCGGGGGACGCGCTGGCGGCTTTTCAGCGCGTCCTTGAGTTGGATTCGGATGATGTCGGGGCCAGCGTCAATCTCGGCCAACTCTACGTGCAACAGCGTCGTTACGGCGAAGCGATCAACGCCTTCCGCGCCGCGCTGGCCGCCGAGCCCTACAATACGACCGCGCTTTACAATCTGGCGACGGCGCTACGGCGCACCGGAGAGACCGACGCGGGCCGGCGCGTCTTGCAGC
>JANOGZ010000033.1:0-1414 GCA_031406255.1 Pyrinomonadaceae bacterium
CGGCGATGCTGCGCCGGACTCTACGGATGCGCCGCGTCGTCCCGAGGGCGCTCCGCGCACGGACGATAAGAGTCCGAGCCCCGGATTCGAGAGCACCGACGCCGGAGGGTTGCCGCCCCCGCCCGCGGGCGAGGGCGGGCGGACCTCGCCGCCGCCGCCGGAAAGCCAGGCTGCCCTGACCGATAAAGCTCCTTCCGGCAGCTCACCTACGGGTACCACCGTGCCCGCCGCCGCATCCGGCGAGCCCGGCTCCCCGAAAGATATGTCATCGAGCGCCTCGACCGTTAAAACGCCGGGCGGAGACCGGGAAGCGCAAGAAGCCCCTTCCGCGACAGAGCCTCCCGGCGGGCGATCGCCGGCCGCCGGTGATCCCACCACGAGCCCCTCACCGTCAGACCTTGAGAAGGCCGCGAAGATCGCCGATGCGAAGGCGCGCGCGGCGGCCGCCAAACAGGCCGCAGGCGAAAAGAGCACCGCACCGACGGGCGCCAGCGCCGGTTCCGCGGCTGGCGCGGGCGCGCCGAAAGCTCCGGTTAAAAAGAAAGAGGAGGGGCCGAAACCGGTCGATGCCGCGGATCATCCGCTGGTGAGAAAGCTGCGCGAACGGTTCGCGGACGCGGTGACCGAAGCATTTATGTTCCTCGGCCAGCTCTCGATCCAGATCGCGCCCGCACGGATCGTCGAAGTGTGCGACTCTCTACGCCACGATGCGGAGACGCCTTTTAATTATCTCTCTGACCTGACCTGCGCGCATTATCCTGATCGAACCGCGGCCGCATTCGAGGTGGTTTATAACCTGTATTCGATAAGCGCCAATCAGCGCGTGCGGCTGAAGGCAGCGGTTAACGAGACGGATGGTGTCGAGAGCGTCACGAGTGTCTGGCCGGCAGCCAACTGGATGGAGCGCGAGGTATACGATCTGTTCGGCGTGCCCTTCAAAAATCATCCTGACCTGCGGCGACTGCTCCTGCCCCCCGATTGGGAGGGACATCCGCTCAGAAAAGAATATCCGCTGCATTTTGTGGAAAACAACTGGACGACGAAGCATCTGCCGGTGTTTACGGAAGTGCAGCAGGAGCAGCTCGACCAGCGCCGCGGTTACGGTCTCGACATGCTCTCGACGCCCGACGAGCGCCGCGTGCGCGAACTGTTCATCGACGGCAGAGAAGTGATGCCGCTAGACAGGAAATGATGAATGGGAGACAGCAGTGGCCAGTAGCCAGTGGTCAGTGGTCAGAAAAAGCACTGGTTGCCTACTGACCACTGACTACTGACCACCGATCACTGCTTTTTATTTATGCACCAGGTAGAAGTCGCGACAACTAAAGAGACGCTGCTCGATAATCCCGAGATGGTGCTCAACATGGGGCCGCAGCACCCTTCGACGCACGGCGTGCTCCGTGTGATCCTGCGG
>JANOGZ010000094.1:0-1836 GCA_031406255.1 Pyrinomonadaceae bacterium
AATATAAGATCGAGATGCAGCTCCAGAGGAACGGAGAAAAGCTGTCGGGTACTTATTTATACAAGAACGTCGGTCAGGATATCTCAATCGAGGGCTCCATGGATGGGGAGCAGGATTTTGTGATCAATGAGTTTGACGAGAGCGGAAACAACACGGGAGTATTCAAAGGGCGCTTCGTTTCAGGCACCGAGATGAGTGGCACCTGGTCCAAGTCGGGCAGTGGCAAATCGCTGTCGTTTTCACTGACAGAAAAAAAGTAGCGACGACGTAATATTGATGCTTAGGAACAAGCCGGGCAAACTTTGATCTTCGGGCGTATAAAAATTATCGGCACGCTTCCATCTGTGAGAATAGAGGCGGTGACCAGCCACCTGTCAGGCTGTGACTGGCGAGAAGAACAAACGCGGCGGCTCCGCGCGGCAATATGACGGTGATCGCCCCCGAATGCTTGCGGGTTCTTTTGGTCAATACGCATGTAAGCGATGCGCTTCCGGGTGACAGCAACCATCCGGGAGACGCAAGAGACGGTGGCACACCGACAGGACATGATATTTTATGAATGAAAACGCGAAAGAATCCAAAACAAAATCGTTCCGCGTCGGCGATGTGACGTTCGGCGACGGTCGCCTGACGATTATCGCCGGGCCGTGCGTGGTGGAATCCCGCGAACACGTATTAATGATGGCTCGTGAATGCGCGCAGCGCGCGCGCGCCGCCGGGCTCGATTATGTCTTCAAGGCATCCTTCGATAAGGCCAATCGCTCGTCGCATGAAAGCTTTCGCGGCATCGGAATGCGCGCGGCGCTCGATGCGCTCCGGGCGGTGAAGGAAGAAACGGGCCTTCCCGTACTGACGGACGTGCATGATGTGGCGCAGGTCGAGATGGCCGCGGAAGTGGCCGACGTGCTGCAAATCCCGGCTTTCCTGTCGCGGCAGACGGATTTGATCGAGGCCGCGGCGCGTTCGGGGCGCGCCGTCAACGTGAAGAAGGGACAGTTTCTCGCGCCGCAGGATGCGCGCAACATCGTGCGCAAAGCGCGCGCTGCCGGGTGCGAAAAGCTTTTATTGACCGAGCGCGGCGTCTCCTTCGGCTATAATAATCTGGTGGTGGACATGCGCTCGTTCCCGATCATGCGTGGATTCGGCGTCCCCGTAGTCTTTGATGTCACCCACTCGCTGCAACTGCCGGGTGGCCTGGGGCATGCAACGGGCGGGCAGTCCGAGTACATCGAACCGCTCGCGCGCGCCGGAGTCGCCTGTGGAGTCGATGCCGTTTTTATGGAAGTGCACGACTGCCCGGAGCGCGCCCTGAGCGATGGCCCGAATGCGCTACCGCTCGGACGCCTGGCGCCGCTTCTGGCGTGCCTGCGCGACCTCCATGAGCTGATCAGAAATAAAGAAGCACATTAGCGGTGAGCCCTGAAGTTCCAGGCACCCGAATGCACAATCGAAAAACCGATTGCTCGAAGCCCTTTTCGCGATCAATGAAAAAAGTTCAATTACTCGCAGTCGTCATGCTTTTCGCATTTCTTGTGATGGGCGCTCGCGCGCAGCAGCAGGAAGAGGCGCGCGCGGCGTGGCAGGTGCTCCGCTTTGATATCACGGCCAGTATAAATCCGTCGGCCGGTGCGGCGGAGCGTGCTCTCACATGCCGCGCGGTGCTTTCCGTCCGTAATGTCGGGCAGGGAACTGGTCGCACGTTTACGGTGCGCCTTAACCCGGCCGCCGAGTTTAAAACGGCGACCGTGGGCTCGGGGGCAGCGCCGCCGGCCACAACGGCCTGAAGGACATCCACGCGCAGCTCGGTACGCAGGACTTCTGGCGGCTGCGCCTGGG
>JANOGZ010000720.1:0-1041 GCA_031406255.1 Pyrinomonadaceae bacterium
TGTAGCCCGCCCCCCTTGGGCAAAAAAACGGCGGGCGCGTGTGTTATTTTCCTCCCCACCCCCGCCGATCTTTTTTAAAGATGCGTTCTACCGCGTGTCTATGCTACGCGCTGTCCTTTTTGTTGCCGGCGCCGCCGGTAGTAAAGACCTGCGAGCCCGGTTCCCAGTAGCGCCATCGTCGCGGGCTCGGGTACGGGCTGAGGTGCGGTGGCGGTCGTTATTTCGAACTTGATGCCGTCATTGAAAAAGTGGCAGTCGGGATCAAAGCCGAAAGCGAGGTTGCTTCCGTTCATGATGTAGGCGCTGAGAATCCCCAACTGTGCGCTCGTGAAGTTGTACACGAAATTCCGCGGCGTGGTGGTGAAGGCTTGCGACGTCAGGAACGTGTCTGATGTGCCCGCTGCAACGAGCCAGTTGCTGCGGTTGTGATAGCGCGTGTTCAAGAAGTCGTCCGTGATGTCGGTGACGGGCGCGCTGTTCGTCGGATCATCGACGAACGAAGCCACGCCGCTGGCTTTCCTGGCCGTATCGAGCAGGTGTATGAAAAGTATGTTGGGATTGCTGTCCCAGTTACTGATGTTCTTGATCGTAAGCTTCGCACCGGTAATCTGTTGACCCTTCAAGTCGACGCCGGTGATCCCCCACGTATAGACCTGATGATGATCAAGGAGCGTCGCCGCATCGGACCACTTGAGTTTGTTGCGAATATTCTTCTCCGTGTTGTCAATGAAAATAAAGGCATAGGGTACTTCATATACGGCTTCCATAATCTTGATCACATTCTTTCGGTACTGGCGACTGGTATACTCCTCCAGAAAATGCTCCGCCTCGCTAATGTTATTGGGGGACCACATTAGAATGTATCGCATCTGAAGTCGTAGTGGTCTTGAACACATACTCAATTGTTGGGTAGAGATGATGATATCCAGCAAGAGATGCCGCCCTCTCTGTCCAAAGGTTTCAAGAGCTGATCGAAAACTGATCACTCCAGAGTCGATACAGTCATCAAAGATAAAGAGAGTTTCAGGCATGGTCTGTTCA
>JANOGZ010000128.1:0-5782 GCA_031406255.1 Pyrinomonadaceae bacterium
CAGGCCGAGGAAGATGCCCTGGCGGCCGGTTTGACCAACGGCACGCAAACACGCGCCACGGCCTTGCGGGTGATTGCAGATGATCCCGACTTTAAGGCGGCGGAGTTTAACCGAACGTTTGTGCTGCTGGAATACTTCGGGTATCTGCGGCGCAATCCGGATGTTCCCGGATATAACTTCTGGTTGGGTAAGCTCAATGCAGCCAACGGCGACTTCCGCTCATCGGATATGGTGGAATCGTTCATCAATTCCGGAGAGTATCGGACGCGCTTCGGTCAATAACCATAACTCACCGCCTGCGAGGACCAGCGTCTTTCGTAAGCAGTGATTCTCAGAAGTGAAAAACCGGTGTCATCCGTCGGGCGTGCCAGACTGGCGCTCAACGGGTGACACCGGTTTTTTTATCTCGAGCGCATCCTCGCTCTGGAGATAGAGGTACCGGCCGCCATTTATCTTAGGCTAACCATCACATCGCCGCGACTCTGAAATCCATTCGCGGCGGTGACCGTGACCACCGCCCCGTCGCTGACGCCGTCAGGGATGGCGACGTTGATCTGGTCAAGGCCGGGGAAGCCGCCGGCCGGCCCCGCATATTGAACAGCAGCGGAACTCCCGCCGATGTTTACGGTGACAGGTAAAGAGTGGCGCCAGCCCGTGCCGAACAGAGCGATGATCGAAGGTTGTCCGTCCATACGCGCGGGAAAAGGGCTCGACGTGTAGCGGTTTCCCGATACGAGCAGGGCGATCGCCTCTCCCGCTCCGTTTTGTGACCGGGTGAAGACTCCGGGATTGGCCGGGGCGACCGAAGCGTCATCGGCGGCGGTGGTGAGGCCATTTATCGAAACTACGACCGAGCGTATTCCGGGGCTGGTAATGCCGGGGATATAAATATTGATCTGCGTATCGCTGAAGGATAAAACCGGAACGCTCCGGCCTTCAACGCTCACCCGCACACCGCGCGCGGACGCCTCGGACGCGCTCGCGCCACGCGCTCCGAGCGTCAGCCCCGTGCCCAGCACGGAAGCGAGCCCATCGAATGTCGCCGGGCCACGCAGACTGGCGCTGTTGACGAGCGTCAGGCGGTTGACCGCTGCGAGCAGCGGGTCAATGCCAAAAGAGAGGCCGGAGAGCGCCTGCGAATCCGGATTATCGGCCGCCGTGTAGATCACGCCGTCGCTCAGGAATCCGTTTAGTGAAGGATCGGGAAAAGCGCTGACGCGTGGCGGGCCGCCGTTGCCGCCTGACTCTTTCGTGTCGGCCGCGCCCGCCGCGTCTTCAATCACATAGACGGAGCCCACGCGGTCAACCGACAGGCCATGAAGGATGAGATTGTTGTCGAGCGAGAGGCCCTCGACGACTACTTCAGCAAGATCGGCGCGTCCATCCCCATTGGTGTCGTCGAGCGCGAGCAACACGGCGTCGTTGCCGAACGAATGCGAAAAAACGACGCCGCGTGAATTGGCGGCGATATCGAGCGGCGCATCGTCGGAAAAGCGATACGAGAAATAGGGCGTCGGGTCGAGCGTGTCGGGCACGCCGTCGTTATCGGTATCGCGAACGACGCGTAGCTCATTGGAATCAAAATCCGCGATCAGCAGGTCGTTACCGGGAAGCAGCGCGAGCGCATTGGCATTATTAAGTTGATTGCTGCCGACGCGGATGAGCTCGCGCGAGCGCAGGCCGTCGAAGCCGCCAGTGGCGCTATCACGGACGAGGAGAACGACGCCGGCGCTCGGCTCATTATCAGGATCATTCGGATCCGTCGAGTTGAAATAACCGCTAGATGAAACGACGACAAACTCACGTCCCGCCTTCGATATGCCGGAAACGACGGCGACCGCCGAGGGCAAACGAAAATCTCTTTCGAGATCAAACGTGCTGGACGAATCGCGCACATAATCGCCGTTGGTGTCGAGCGCGGCCACCAGCGCGCCGACCGGCACATCATCGCTCGTATTCGATGTGCCGCGATCGTCAATGGCCGAGTAGACTTCATAGCGCGCGCCGGAGCGTCCCACCGTAATGTCGAACGAGCCTCCCCGCGCGTCGAAGCGGGTGCGTTCGTCGGCGATGAGATCGCCCGTCTGATCAGCGAGTTGCTCGTTTGTTCCGGCCGCGGTCGTCAGACTCAGTTGCGATGTATGAAGGACGCGACTGAGCGTGGTGCCCGCCCGGATAGGCTTGGTGAGGGCGGCGAGCGGATTGACAGAAGTCCTTCGCGGGGCGGCGCGTGCGGTGGGACGCGCGCGGTGGCCGGTTGGATCAGGCGCCGCGCGCGTCCGCGCTTCGAGATCGCTCCTGCTTTTCAGCGGGATATATCCGCCTTTGCGGGCCGGCGCGGCCGAGTCGCGGCGGCGACTTGTGAGCGCGCGACGCATATCGGGCCGCAGGTCACGCTCGGCAACAGTTGTCTGGGCATTAGCGACCAGCGCGAAGAGGTAAGCGCCGAGCACGAGCGCCGCAACCAGCGCGCTGATGTAGAGACATAAACGTGTGACGTGCATCTGTGTACTTTCTTCTGTGACGTGCGCGATTGCCAGTGGCGCGGATGTACGGGCCGCGCGACGTGTGAAGACGCGCCGGGGAGGAGAAGTGTTTAAGTGCCGCCGGCTGTCTGAGAGGTCAGGGAAATACCCATCAGCTCAGGTTTCTCCAACCACTTCGCCAGCGCCTGCGGATCAAACTTCACTCGCAACACGACCGCTTGATCATGCTGGATGGAGACGATCATCAGTTTGATATTCTTGCCGGCCTGTTTCGAGAAGACGCAGTTCTGCTCGCCACTGCGGGCGCGAACCCTGACCAACGGTTGCCATTCTGTGCTGAGCGCGTTTCGCATGACGGTATCGATTCCTGTTCCGCCCGTGTGAGGGGCGAAGGAAAGGTTCTCGAAGATCGCCACCTTGAAGCTTTTGACACCCGCCGGCCGGGCGATCTTCACCACCAGATTCGCCAGGCCGAGGAAGGGAATACGCCGGCGCTGGCCGCGGTAGTGCGTCTTGATGTGGTTGCCGATCGCATCAAACTCACGGTCTTTCGCGGCGGCGGTCGAGGGCGCCAGCGAGAGCGCCGCGAGCAGCAGTAAGGCTTGAGAAACGCTTTTTTTTCGGATACGCATCGCCTTCTACTCCTTCTGCGATTTGGGATCACCCTCGAGATCAAGCCGGGGAATACCGAAGCGCCCTTCAAGTTCTCGGAGTTTTTCGAGGTCAATCGGGCCGACGATATTGACGAAGGTCACCGCCTTCGGCTCGGTTCCGATGACCGCCAGTCCATTTATTTGAGCGCCATCATTCATCACGAAAACCTCGAAGTTTGCGCCCTGCCGCTTGGTTTTGACGCCGACCAGGCGGGCCCAGCCCGGCGCACGCAACTGCGCGCGGATCGATGCCACATCCTGCTCGGAATATTCGCCCTCTTTCTCCAACTCGTATCTGCGGACATAGACGGCTTTCAAACCGGAGATGAGTTCCTTGATCTTCGCTTCATCGGGTTTCTTGCTGGACAGGAATTTCGAAGCGAGCTGGAACATCGCCGCGTCAACCGTGACATCTATGACCTGGACTGCTCGTGTCTCAAGCCTCTCGATGCTGGCCAGTTGGATCTTTGCGTCCTGGGCATGAGCCGTGAGGGCCGCCAGAATGGTGAGCAACAGCGCGAGGCTAAGAAGTTTCGTTGCAGCGATCATGGTGCGTTTCATAAGTTCTCCTGATTGTGGGGTGGATTGTTTGTTAGTCGTTTTGCGCCCGATCCTTTGTCACGGCTGCAGCGGCCGGCTGGGTGCGCGAGCCGGGCGGGATGGCGCGGCACGTTCCTGGCGCGGCGTCTCCTCGTGACGAGCGGGCGTCTCCCGCTCGCTTTCCCGTGGGGGGGCCGGGCGTGGTGGAGAGGCTTCTTCCCGTCGTGGGGGGGAAGGCGGCGATTCACGGTTTTCCTCCTCTGGTGGCTGGCGGCGACTTCGCGGCTCACGTTCTTCGACGACACCAGGGGTTGGCGGAGGCGCGTCACGTGAAGGTGAACGGGGTCGAGCCGGAGGCTGCTCCCGCCGCTCGGATGGTGGTCCATCGGTTTCCCGCCGATCGTCAATGGGCCGCCGCTCTCTGATGCGCGGCTGTTCGGGAACATCCGAAGAGTCCTGCGGATTCGGGCGCGCCGGACGAACCGGCGGCCGGACGCTTCCGCCACTATGTTCAGCAGGCGGCTCGCCGGATGAACGTCCCCCGGGACGCGCGGGACGCGCCACTCTTCCGGCTCCAGAGTCCCTCAAGTTCGGACTGACAATCGGATTACCCTCGCGCGGTGCGTCCAGAGAGGCGGGTGATCCGCGCCTGTGATAAAGACGCAGACGCCGAAGTTCGTTATCGAGTGGGACGCCGGGCGAGCGCGTGGCGGCGCCCGTCGCGCGCTCGGGTAATGGACGAGGACGAGCCGGGCCATTGAGCGGCGCGCGGTCGTGGGCGCTCGGCGATGGCCGTGTATTCGTCTCGCTCTCAGGAACGGGGGTGATCGGCAGACGCCCGCGCACGGGCTCGCCCGAGATGGCCCGCCGCGCCAGGTCGGATGGGGCGGGGCGGGCGCGCACCGTGGCTGGCGCGCCAAACTCGCGCGCGGGGAGGGACGTCACGGCGCGTATGTAGGCCGGATTGGTGCGTTGTAAATTGGCGATCTCGGCGGAGCGGAGAGGCCTCAGCCGCTCTGCACGGCGCGAGCCCTGGTAACGGCGCCCGCGCGGATCGGGCTGGTCGTAACGTAGCGGATACCATGCGACGTGCTCACCGTAAGAGGTCGGAACATAGACGAATGCGACCAGCGCCGGACGCCACCAGCTTCGTCCGTCGCTGTTATAACTGCGCGGTGCCCAGCACCAGTTATTGTGGTGGTAAACCCACCGGCCGTAATGATAGGGAGCCCATCCCCACGGCTCATCGCCGATCCACGTCCAGCCATACGGAGATACCCAGCGCCAGCGACCATGGCGGTATGGCGCCCAGTCGTAATAATTGTTGATGACCGTGACGTGCGGACGCCATACCCAGCCGTACTCTTTCGTCTCCGACCATTCACCATAATCGTCAAGCTCTTCCGCCCCCCACACGTGGCGGTCATAGAAGCGTTCGCGATGTTCATCGCGTAAACGCAGGGCCTGATAACGCTCACGCTCATCCGTCCAGTAATCCCACTCATCGAAGGCGGGAGCGGTAGACAATTCCCAATCGCCCGCTTCCAACCCGTCGTCGATGAGTTTCGCGCTGCGTCGGTCGCGCAGTGTAAAGGCGGAAGTCTCCGAGTAGACGCGCGCCTGTCCGTCATCCCGCACGGTGATCCGGACGCTGCCGTCGCGCGCGACATCAAGACGATATAGGCCGCGTCTTTCCGCGGCCATCGTCGTTTTCGGAGCGTCAATCTCAAAGTATTCTTCGTCGCGCTCAAGGCGCGCGAGCCGCACGCTGGCGGTTCCTTCGATCAGGCTCAGCGCCACGCCTTCATCGCGCAGGGTGATCAGGTAGAGCACCGTGTCGCCGCCGATGCGCACGAAATCCCGTGCGTCAAACTGTATCTCGATGCGCCCGTCGCGCCCGGTCACGAGGGTGTCTCCTTCTACCAGCGGAAGATTGGGCTGCGCTTCCTCCCATTGCTTATGACCGGCGCGCACCAGGCTCGCTTCGCCGCGCACCAGGCTGATGCGAGCGACGCGCCCGCTCTCCTCATATTCGTCTTCGTGTTCACCTTCGGGGACTGGCGTCGTGAAAGTTGTGATCGCCGCACGGGCCGTCACGGAAGC
>JANOGZ010000148.1:0-1482 GCA_031406255.1 Pyrinomonadaceae bacterium
TCCGCGCACTCGGCGGCTTTCACAGATCCCGAGTCGTTCATGCGTCAAGTCGCATCCACGATCCGCCGCATGGACGAGGGCTTAGCCCCGGAGAACCTGGTCGATTTCGCCCGCGGTTACTGACGCCCGTAGCGGGCCCGCAACATCGCGTAGATCGCGCGCGCCGCCTGTGCCTCGCCACCGATCGGCCGCCCGGGCCTGGCGCGGTCGTTCCACGCCGCAATGTCGAAATGCGCGAATGCCTTCGCCTTCTCGACGAAGCACGACAGGAAGAGCGCGGCAGTGATCGCACCGCCATTCGGGCTTGCCGGGCTGTTGTTCAGATCCGCAACTTTGCTGTCGATCAACTCGCGATAGCCGCGCCACAGCGGCAAGCGCCACATCGCGTCCGCCTCGCGCTCGGCCGCCGCCGTCAACGCCGCGGCCAGCTTGTCGTCCTGCGTAAAGAACGGCGGCAAGTCGAACCCGGTCGCCACGCGCGCGGCACCGGTCAGCGTCGCCATGCAGATCAATAGTTCCGGCAACTCGCTGTCGGCCTCGCTCAGCGCGTCGGCGAGCACGAGCCGGCCTTCCGCATCGGTGTTCCCGATTTCAACCGTCAGACCCTTGCGGCTCTTCAGCACATCGCCCGGCCGGTATGCCTCGCCCGAGATGCTGTTCTCAACTGCCGGAATCAAGACGCGCAGCGCGACCGGCAGCTTTGCGTCCATCACCATATGCGCGATCGCGAGTACAGCCGCCCTTTCACGGCGGTAACACGGGTTCGATTCCCGTACGGGACGCCATTCTAATCCAGTCACTGACACTCATCACCTCAGAAAGCATCTTCGGTGCGGTATCGCCCCGGTCACAGGGAGTGCCGAAAACTGCGTCCGGTCGATTCACAGCGGCGGCTAAAAAGGCAGGACTACGGTGTCGGTAGCGGGCGGCCATGCGGAGGTCTTGATGGCCTGGTAGCCGGGCAACCGTTTGGATGCCTGCATGAGAAATAATAGGTTGTAGCCATGTGGGGCTGTTTCCTATCAATGCTCTTAGCTCAGTAGGCTGAAGGTACCGGACGCGATCAGCCGGAACTTTGGGCGACTTAATACACTGGGCTGGATGAAAAGGAATAATCTCCCACTCCATTGCCAACCTTGGCAGATGCTTTAAGACATTCAACTCTTTTTGAATGCTGTGGGCCGAAACTTCCCCGCTCCGCTTGGTTATGTTTTGCTAAAGGAAGATTGCAGCCTCGACAAGTAATACGTAATGCATCCGCGCTACTGAGTAGCGACTCACCGCTTTAGATGTCAATCTTTAGTATTACCGTCTATAATCAACTCCCCCAGCTTAATGAGAAATTATTTAACGCCATTTCTCGGGCATACTCCTATTCTCAAATTGTAGGTGAGCAAGACCTGATGTCTAACGGCAAGGTGAATCCTGAAGAGTCTTCTGATGAGTTAGGTACTCTTGAAGAATTACGCAGGCGCGAACGTG
>JANOGZ010000161.1:0-2720 GCA_031406255.1 Pyrinomonadaceae bacterium
TCGAATACGACGGCGGTGAATGGATCCTGTGCCCATGACGGAGATAAGGCGCACTTGGTCACCGTGCTGCGGCAGGTCCTAAAACTGCCCAAGCATATGGACAATACGGCGCATCCTGTGTCATCACCGTCGGCTCAGAAGATGGCTTGACGGTTGGCCCGACCGCCCCCTGAAGCTCGCGCGCGAAGGCGGTCGCGTCGGGCTGTCGCGCGGTCGCGTCTTTGGCCAGCGCCCGCATAATGACTGTTTCCAGCGCGGGCAGGATTACTCCATGCGTCGGCAATGGAGGGGGCGTTTCCGATAAATGTTTCGCGATGATACCGGTGAGATTCGTCGCCGTAAACGGCGGCACGCTGGCTAACATCTCATACATCATCGCGCCGAGGCTATAGACATCGGCGCGCGCATCCAGCGACTCGCCCCGGCACTGCTCCGGCGACATGTAGTAGGGCGTGCCCATCACCGCGCCCGTTTGCGTCAGCGCATGATCCGCAGCCAGATCGCGCAATTTCGCAATGCCGAAATCAACGACCTTCGCCACCTCGCTTTCACCCTCGTCGTCGGGCGTAATGACGATGATATTGTCCGGTTTGAGGTCGCGATGCACGATGTGGCGCCGATGCGCCGATCCGACCCCGGCGCAGATGTCGCGCATCAGCCCGACAGCGCGTTCCGGCGAGAAGCGGCCAACGCTCTTTAAGATCTCGCGAAGCGAGGCGCCCCTCACCAGTTCCATGACGATGAAAGCGGGCGCATCCTCGCTGCGTGATTCACCATAGTCGTGGATGGTGACGACATTCGGGTGATGAAGTTGGGCGGCGGCGCGCGCCTCCCGGCGGAAGCGTTCGACGGCAACCTCATCGGTGACGAATTTCTGGTGAAGAACCTTGACGGCGACCTCATCGCCGATGTGCACCCGGCGCGCGCGATAGACGATGCCCATCCCGCCCTCGCCCAAACGCCCCAGGAGCTCGTACTTAGCATCGAGCACGCGACCGATCAGCGGATCAGTCGTCACCACTGTCGCAGCCGGGATGTCAGTTAAACGCTCGGTCGGCGTGTTGAAGGGAACGATGGAGAGGCCACAGCCGGTGCAAAATCGCGCCCCGTCTTTCAAAGCTTGATGACAGTGTGGACAATTCATCAATCAACCTACCCTTACGTCATCGCTTAGTTCTTACTGGCCGGCCGGCGCTGCGCGCCGGCGCAGGTCTCGCAAGCTGTTTTCCACCGCCCGGCGATTCGGAGCGTTTGGACGCTGTTGCAGATAGACTTCGTATTCTTTAATAGCGTCAGCCGGGCGGTCGGTCATCTCGTATAAGAGCCCCAGGTTATAGTGAGCGTCGGCGAAATCGCCGCGGCGTTCGTCAATCGCGGCGCGAAATGATGTTTCCGCATCCGCGTAAATCTTCTGCCGTGCGAGCGCGACGCCGAGCGCGAACTGCGCGTCCGCGTCGCGTCCGTTATTTTGCTCGATGGCTGTGCGCAGCGCCGTGGCCGCCTCGGCGTCACGCCGCAGCCCGAGCTGGATAATCCCGACCTGGTAAAAAGCATCAGGATAGGCGCCGCCGCGGCTATTTATCGCCTCATTATAGGCGTCAATGGCGGTAGTGGTGTCGCCCAGCTGCTGGAGCGTGAATCCGAGATTATATTGCGCGGCCGGATAATTGCCGTTTCGCTGTGCGATGGCGGTCCGGAAAGCGGCGGCGGCGGCGGCAAACTGTCCCCTCATCAAAAGCGCACGTCCCAGCCGGTTATGCGCGCTCGGAAAATCCTTCTGCAATTCGACGGCGCGCCGGTAATCGCTCGCCGCCGCTTCATAGTCGCGCGTCGAGAAATAATAAGAACCGCGCTCGTAGAATTCAGCCGCCGACTGTGGGATGCTCGCCGGAGGCCGCGAAGAAGGCGCGGCGGGAGCGGTCGGCGACCCGGCCGCCGCCGCGAGGACACGCCCCACCGCCTCATCATTCTCACTTGCCGGTGTTGACGAACCCGGCGCCGTCGAACGTGTCGCCTGCCAGATGACAAAGGCGACCAGGACGACGAGCAGCGCGACGACGCCGCTGAAGATCAGCGGCGATTGCGCGAGCCACGCGCGCCAGAGAGGCTTGCCGCCGTGGATCGGAATGCTCAGACGCGAGACCTTCGGGGCGTCGTGTGGCGCAGCGACGAGTGCGACCGGCGGCGAAGCAGCTTCACCTTCTGTCCGGTGCGCCAGCTCTTCCGCCGTATCGAGAGGCGCGGCCGTATCCCCGATGTTACTCTCGCTCGTGACGGGGGCCGCGGCGCGGCTCTGGCGCAGTCGCTCGATATCTATAATGAGACGACCGGAAGGCGTTTCCGTGCCGGCGTCGCGCAGCGTTTCGAGCGTCGGCGCGCTGAAGCCCGCCGCATGTTCCAACCCGAGACGTTCGGCGGCAGCGTACAGCTCGCGGCCGAATATGGCGGCATCGGCGGGGCGCGCCGACGGATTCTTTTCCAGGGCGGTGAGCACGATCGCTTCAAGCAGCGGCGGTATGCCGGCATTGATCTCACGCGGGGGGCGCGGCTGCTCGGCCGAGTGTTTCATGGCGAGCGCCAGGGGTGATGCTCCGCTGAAGGGAGTTTCTCCGGCAAGCATTTCGTAGAGGATCACTCCGAGGCTGTAAACATCCGAGGCGGGCGTCAGGGGCGCGCCGTCACACTGTTCGGGCGACATATAACGCGGCGTGCCGATCATC
>JANOGZ010000222.1:0-2543 GCA_031406255.1 Pyrinomonadaceae bacterium
TCTATTCCGATGGCGCTATGGGAGATGTATATGCCGTGGCGTCCGAGGCGTCCGAGGAGGGGCAGAAAAGGCGTCGGCGTATGTCCGAAGACGCAGGGCTTGCCGTAATAGGATCTGTAAAATTCTCCATTACGCGACCACAGCAGGTGGCGCGCATCTGTGTCGCGCGGATGCTTGTCCTTTTCCAATCCGGCGTGAACATAGATCGCGTAGTCATCTTCGTAATAGAGTGGCAGGCCGCGGAAAAACTCGATCTGCTCGGCGGGAATTGAATTGATGGTATCGCGCCGCGCCGCGGCGATCTCCTCGCGCGTCAATTCCGGAAACAGCGGACGGCCGACATACTGCTCGAACGTTCTTTCGCTGCCCGTCGCCGAATGCAGCCAGAGCTCGGAGTCCTCATCGATAAAGTCGAGCAGCATCTGCTCATGATTGCCCCGCAGGACGACGACGGGCGCTCCGTCCGCCTCTTGCTGGAGTTGGATGACATCAGTGACCACGCCGGGAGCGTCCTCGCCGCGGTCAATCAGGTCGCCGAGCAGCACGAGCGCGTCGCGGGAAGCATCGCGCGGCAGCATCTCTATCAACTGACGGAGTTGCGCGCGCCGCCCGTGCACATCACCGATGACGAAGGTTCTCATTGTGTCTCTGCCCCTGCGGCGCGCGCCGGCGATTTTTTGATACGTCCGATCAATTCGCGGAAGCGCGGATCATCGCGCAACGCATCCCAGTCCGGGTTCGACTCGAGCCACGGACGATTCTCATAGCCCAGATTGATGGCCCGTTCCAACCACTCGAAAGCCTCTTCCGGACGCCCTTCGACCGCATAGGCCGAGGCCAGCCAGTAGGCGATGTCGTGATCGGCGGAAGCGCTCTCCTTAACGCGCTCGGTCAACTGCTCGCGCGCCGCTTCGTGATCGCCCTGCTCGCTCAAGCACAGCGCGAGCAGCGGGCGGATGCCATCCATGCGCGGGTGATGCTCCAGCACCTCATTAAAAAGCTTGATCGCCGCCGCCTGATCGCCGCGACGATGGAAGACCATCGCGCGGAAGGTCTTGATCAACGGATGGTCCGGTTCAACCGCGCTGCCCTGATCGAGTTCAAGCAATGCGTCATCATAGCGGCCCTGATACATAAAGATGCGCGCGCGGTTGTAGCTGACCACGACGCGCTCCGCCGGATTGAGGCGGATCATCCGCTTGAAACATTCGAGCGCCTCGTCGTATTCCCCGTCGAGACGATGCAGCGTGGCTTTTACGAATTGCACGCCGACATCATTGTGCGCTTCATGACGCAGGAGTTCGACCCACGAGCGCGCCTTCTGTTTCTCGCCGCGCGCCAGATAGATAAAGATCATGTGCAGGCGCGCTTCGAGAAGCCGCGGGTCAAGCGAGAGAGCCTTATTGAAAGCGCTCTCCGCGCGTTCGTAATCCTCCACGCCGCCAAAGCCTTTGATAACGAGATTGGCGTAAGCGACCCCGAGCGCGCAATGCGCGAGCGCGAACGAGGGATCAAGCTCGATGGCGCGCTCGAAATGCGCGATGGCGGCATCTGAATCTTCGCGCGCGAGCGTGTGATAGACGAAGCGGCCGTGACGGTCGCGCCCGCGCAGGTATTCCTCGTAGGCCGCCGCGTTAGCGGTGGCGTGCCCCGCCACATCAATCTGCTCATCGGCAGCCTGCTCGACGCTCAGTCCGTCAACGATGCGGCTCGCGATGGTGTCCTGGACGGTGATGATATCCTCTGCCGAGGCATCTATCCGGTCGCTCCAGAGAATCGCGCCGGAAGCCACGTCAAGCAACTGCGCGGTGACGCGCAGACGCTCGCCGGCGCGCAAAAAACTCGCCGTCAGCACGGCGCTGACGCTCATTTCTCGTCCGGCCTCGCGCGGGTCCACCTCCTGACTCAGATATTTCACGATGAGCGACGATGGGCGCACGACGAGCGAGCGCAGACGCGCCAGTTCGGTAATGACCGCATCGGCCAGCGAGAACTCATAGAAGCTTACTTCCGGGTCGTTGCTCAAGTTTCGAAAGGGAAGAATGGCGATGGATTTCGGCACAACCTCATCGTGGCTGGTCTGCGGGGTGTCGTAAACATCGCGTAGCGAAGAATCCCGAGAACTGCCCGGAGGAGTCGAGGTCGGCATGTCTTCACCGCCGGTCAGACCGCGCAGCCAGCGCCGGAAAGTACGCCCCAGTCCGCCGGTGTTCTGTTGATAACGTGGGGCAACCGGCGTCCCGCCACCGAACTCGCTGCTATCCGCGCCAGTGCCGGGGCCACCGGCGACGCTTTCGCGCAGCACCGCGCGCAGTTCGTCGCGCAACTCCGACATCTTCTGGTACCGAGCGGCCGGCTCTTTCGCCAGCGCGCGGTCGAGAATCTGTTGCAGGCGGGGCGGGACAAGATCAGAGCGCCCTTCGGCGATCCGTGGCGGCGTCTCGTGCACCACGGCATAGCGCACTTCGACGCTCGATTTGCCGCGGAACGGCCACGTCCCCGTCAGCATCTCGTAGAGCAGCACGCCGGTCGAAAAAATATCC
>JANOGZ010000735.1:0-1519 GCA_031406255.1 Pyrinomonadaceae bacterium
GCCCGCTATTCGCGGTCGGGTGCATGCCGTTGTTATGCGTATCTGTAACCATTCAACGCCGCACATCCTTCCTGCATTCCATAAGCACCATCTTAGGGCGACCATTCACCCTGACAATCATACTCACGCGCCCCACATCAAACGAGTTGAGCGGCATCTCAGCCTCAGCCCAACTCAAGCTACGCAGCACATCCCTCTTCCGCCCCCGCGAAAGAGCAAGCTCCAGCGAGACGGAAGCCGCGCCCCGCTCTGACGCCATAGACTCGTCGGTGTAGAAGACACTGGCAACAATATAAAGCTTCGTACCCGGAAGCCGAAACGCGCGCGTGGTCAACTCTTCTTCCGCTATCACGGTGGCGAATGTGCCAAGCTCCGTAGATTTCCCGGTCTTTACGTCAGCCAGCGCCACCTCACATCGGTCGGAATTACCACTCTGCGCCAACGTGGTATAGGCACAGACCAGCACAATCAAACAGGCAAAGTAGAGTTGTTTCATTCTCTCAATTTCACGAGAGACGGATACGCATAACGCCGGAATTGAGCGGCGCGCACGAACCACCGCCAGCGACAAGTCTTGCATGAGAAGAACGCTTGATGCGCGTCCGCTCCAATGATTTGTTAGATTTCGCCTTTGCTTTCACCACTCTTTATTCTGCTTCCGGTAGGTGTGCCGCCTCATTGAAATCTTTAATCTCAGAAAACCATTTTAGATTAGCAAGCAAATCTTTAGGTACGCGTACATCCACCTGCTTCCCATCTTTACCTTGCTCGACACGAACATACGTTGAAAAATCTAAACTATTTGGGATTCTGCTATACGATCCTGCGAAATAATATCTTTGCTTCACTCCAGGCATAATATTAAAAGGGCGAAGCTGTAACATCTGTCTCAACGCACGATAGCCAGCATGTGAGACGCCAAACTGGAATTTTTTGCATTTACCATCAACTTCGATTCCAATGACACCAAAATACTGACCTTCTTTTTCAAAGGCATCAATAATCTCAGGCATCCCTTCGTGATTATCTCGCATGTCTCAATTAGAAGAAGAAATCTAACGCCCGGCATCACCCGCCGCGCACTCAACTGAACAAGCTTTCAAGTCTTGCGGATGAAAGCCGCGCTATTCGCGGTCGGGTGCATGCCGTTGTTAGATTGCGTGCGATGTTAAAGACCTTCTTCGGATAAATACTCGTGAAGAGCACGTTGCGCCCCGACAAGGTGCTGCCCCCAATGTATCTGAAAATGAAACCGCCAGTCCCAAGCAGCATCAATGAAATGCTGCGCTTCAAAGAGCGACAATCCCGCTTTCACGTCCCGGTAAATGTCGGCGAGATCATCAGCGAGACTGTTCAAAATAGGCTCTGTTTCTTCGAGCGGATTGAACACATCCCAATAGCTTGTCAGAGGCAAGCTGTCGAACTTCTGGAACATACGCGACCATTCATCATGCGAGATACGAGCAGCATCTTTGTCTTTTCCGATTCCAAGATCGGGCAACTGAACCGCCGCCAGATG